>DMKB01000113.1:4012-16573 GCA_003454665.1 Nitrospiraceae bacterium
CCGAGACCCGCCATATCCAGCACAAGTCCACGGGCGCTTTGGTCGCCCAGTACACCAAGTACGACGCCGAAGGCAACCTGCTGGAGATGGTCGACGCCACGGGCCGGAAGTTCACCTATGCCTATGACGAGCTGAACCGGCAGATTGATACCACCTATCCTGATACAACAGCGCCCTTCTACCGCACCACGCGCATCCATACCGGCTACGACGCCAACAACAACATTACGACGGTGACGGAGTACAAGACCGCTGCAGACAGCAGCACTTTGACGGACGTGACCACGAACACCTACGACAACTTCGACCGCCTCGACACCACGACGCAGCGCGGCCTTGTGGTGGACTACGGCTACGACGACAACGGCAACCGCACCAGCGTGTCCACTGCAGCAGGGACCACGGACTATACCTATGACAGCAGAAACCGGTTGAAGACAGCCGCGGCAGGGACGCAGGTGACGACTTATACGTACTACGCTGATGGGAAAAAAGATACGGTTGTTTATCCCAACGGCACGGATGTGAAGTATACCTATCATCCGACGAACAGGATTGAAACCATAACGTACAAGGTCACTGCTGCCGGTACCGTCATCTCGCGGTACGAATATGAATACGACGCAAACGGCAACCGGACGCAGCAGGTGGAGGAGCAGGCCGGAGCGACGGAGACCACGACGTACACCTACGACAATATCGACCGGATGAAGGACTTTACGGTCAGCGGTGCAAAGACGACGGTTAGTGAGTACACCTTCGAGGGATATAACCGAAAGACCGAGAGGGTAGCGGAAGACGGCGTTGTGGTGAAGTCGCGGACCTATACCTACGACGAGACGGACTGGCTCACGAAGGTGACGGACGACACGGACCCGGACAATGTCAAGACCATTTCGTATCTTTATGATAAGAACGGCAATACCCTGCGGAAGTCCGACAGCTCATTGCCGAATGGCGACGTGACGTTCATCTATGACTCGCGGGATCAGCTGGTGCAGACAACGAGCGGCTCGCCGGGGAATGAAACCGTTTTGGGGTTGTATGATTACAACGCCCAGGGGTTAAGGGTGCGGCATCGGAACAGTGAGCGGGGGGATGTTGATTATTTCTATGATGATAATGCTGTGCTTGAAGAGCACAATGCAGCAGACGGCAGTCTGCTCGCTCACTATCGCTATGCCGACAGGCTGCTCAGCCTCGAAACCCGCAACCCGGAACTCGCAACTCGTTACTATCATTTCGATGCCCTCGGCAGCACCGTCAACCTCACGACCGACACCGGTACTGTCCAGGTCAGCTACAACCTCGACCCCTGGGGACATATAACAAACCAGGTAGGCACGAGTGTCAATCGCCAGATATTCACGGGTCAGGAACACGACGAAAACACCGGCCTGATCTATTTTGGGGCGAGATATTACGATCCTGATACCGCGCGGTTCATAACCCAGGATAGTTATCTTGGAGAATCCGGTACTCCGCCGAGTCTGAACAGGTATTTGTACGCCTACGGGAATCCGACGGTGTTCATCGACCTGTACGGGTACTCTTCCCTTAATGCCTGGGTAAAAACCGGAGAGGGCTACGAGCATGACCGGCAGCTCATCCTCGGGGAGATACAGAAAGCGCGCGACCGCGACATGGCAGCGGGCAACACCGCCATGGGATTCAAGTACAGTGCCGAATCCACGCTCATGGGATTATACGGGCTGGGCCTGAAAGGCGTGACCGGCGCGCTCAAGGCCGCGGACTTCCTGATCGATCTCGGGAGGATGAACGAGTCGAATGAAAATACCGAAACCGGTCGGCGCACCGTGAAACGCATCATGGTGATTGATGAGGCAATGAAGAGTACTGCGGCCGGTTTGATGAGATTTGGACGGAAGACATTGGAGGACCCGACCGGGACGTACAAGAAGGTGGTCCGGGTACTCGGCGATGCAGCAGTCGCGCATGGGAAGGCCACGTTTGTCAGAGGTGAAGCAAAGGCTACGGCTTCCACTGCCGAGATACTCGGCGGGATTATCACCGGCGAGGCCTTTGTCGCAAAAGCCGGGGCGATCAAACAGACCGTCACTAGTGCTGCTTCAGTCGTTAATCGGCAGATAAAGAAGAAGATAAAAAGAGAGGCCGTGAGGCAGGCACGGCGCAGTGCAGGCGCTGCCGGCAGTTCGAAGGTGAAGGACTTCTTTGGAGGACTGCTGAGAGGTGAGATTGGTAATTGGAAGCTTGAGTTGAGTTTGAATCAGTTGAATATGGGGATTCCGCTCAATATTACGAGGAAGGTGGCAAAGAGATTACCTAATGAGAGTGGAGTTATAAGGGAATTCGTTCAAAAGCAAAATGAGATTTATTACCGGGTCTTTTCTGGCGATCGGCGCGACGGATCTTTCTTAACTCAAGTACCACCTAAAAGCAGAAGATTTGCGCAAGAAGCACTATCTCTTCCACCTCACAATAAAGCTGAACTGATCCAGGAAGTAGTTGTCCCTGCAGGAACGAGACTACGACGATCAAGAGCTGCACCTATGCCTGAATGGGGGCGGAAGAGAGGTGGTGCAGAACAATTCGAATTACTGGATAGAATACCTATGACGAATTTTGGTCCAGGGAGGAAACTGCCATGATTGAGCTGACGTTTTCTGGAACTAGCCTGAAAATTGATACGGAAGAGATTGTCTTGCCTTATTCTGTTGTAGACGCGTTTGTCTCAAAAGGGATTATCGTGGTGCTTCTAGATCCAGATGCAAATCTAGAAAAAGACAAACAATATAAAAATTTGTTGGCCTACGATCCATCAGGCAAAAAAATGTGGGAAGCAGAGCTTCCCACACCCAAACCCTCAGATGTATATTGGAAAATTGTTAAGAAGGACCCACTCGTTGCTTATTCTTTTTCTTCATACGAATGTGAGATCGACTTATGCTCTGGTAAAATCATCAGATCGGATTTTTATAAGTAAGACTAAGTTCCAAAGTAGATATCTGGGAAGACCTATGAGTATTCAGTTCGAAGAATTGCCTGGGTGGGGTTTTGAGGTTGATGAAGTGTCTGCTGGTGTCTATAAGGTAACAGGTCGGGAACCTAGGGGACGTTGTTTCTTACGGTGCGTTGGAATTGAAAGGCTTGTTGCGGGTAGGCAAGTCTGGTTACGAGTTGCGAGTTTCGGGTAGATAAAACAGGGAAACCTCGGGGGAAACCTCGGGGACGTTGTTTCCTACGGTGCAAAACTCTTATGAGGAAGGAGGGCGATCATTCTGAGTGTTAAAAAGACATCCTATGCCGAGACAAGCGCGATTGGACGTTCCCGGAGCTTTGCATCATATCATAGTGCGGGGGAACAACCGGGCAGATATATTCACTGATGATCAAGACCGTGCGAGGTTTCTTCAGCGGCTAGGCCAAAACATAGTCGAGGCCAAATGTTCAGTGTACGCATGGGTTTTAATGAGCAATCATGTACATATATTATTCAGAAGCGGAAGGAAGGGGCTGTCGGCGGTGATGAGGAAGCTCTTGACATGGTACGCGATATACTACAACCGGCGACAACGGCGGTCGGGACACTTGTTCGAGAACAGGTACAAATCGATACTCTGTGAAGAAGAGCGGTATTTTTTGGCGCTGATACGGTATGTCCACGTCAATCCTGTGCGGGCCGGGATTGTGAAAACACTTGATGAATTAGACCGCTATCCATGGAGTGGCCACAGCGCTGTTATGGGCAAACAAACGTATCATTGGATGGATACAGACTATGTTTTGCAGCAATTCGGTACGAAAAAGCGAGCTGCACGAAAAGAATATCGGCAGTTTGTTGAGAGAGGCTTGTCAGAGGGGCGAAATGAGGAATTAACCGGGGGTGGTCTCATCCGGAGCCGTGGCGGCTGGTCACAGGTGCTGTCAGAAAGACGGCGTGGTCAGAAAGAGGAGGCGGATGAGCGAATACTGGGCAGTGGAGATTTTGTTGATGCTATCTTAACCGAAGCTGAAGAGAACGAAACGCGCCAATTAAAGATTCGGCGATCAGGGAGGACCATAACCGCTATTGTGCAAGAAGAATGTCTACGAGGGCAGATAAGCCTGGAAGAGCTCAAAAAGGGCAGCAGGCGCAGTACGGTCAGTGCAGTTCGGGCAAGGATAGCCAGGCGCTGCGTTGATGAGTTGGGGTTGACCATGGCGGAGATAGCACGGCATGTGGGTGTGAATACCTCGAGTGTCACGCGAGCTGTTGCTAAGCTTGAGAAAGAGGGGATGGCCAGTTATGCACCGTAGGAAACAACGTCCCCAAGGTTCCCTTCGGCTGAAAGGAGCAAATTAAAAAAATGGAATGGCCACTTCAGTTGACTGTGCGAGTACATGATAAAATCGGCAAACAGATGGTGTCTAGCCTCGTATTGTTCGTGGTTCTCTTCGCCACAAGGAAAAACAACTATACTTTAGGACCATTTTTGACAGACGAAAAAGGCGAAGTAACAATAACTAGAAAGGTTATAGAAAAAGAAATTGCAGATACAAAAAAAGAATTTCCCATGGATTATAGTGATGATCTGTCAGAATGCCAATTTAAGATACTTGTAACGATAGAATCTGCGGAGTCTTTGGCTGAGCGTTGGAAGAAGCTGAAAGAATATTATCCTGATAGGGCTAATAAGTTAAGGCGCTTGCTGGATGGCGGTGCAAATTATACTACAAATAGATTTCAACAGGAAGTAGATTTAAAAAACATAGGTGATGTAATTGATGTTGAAATGGGAGAACCGAAGGAAACCTAGGGGTCTTGTTTCCTACGGTGCATTGTCGGTAGAGTAGTGTTCCGACGAACGAGTTGCAGGTTTTATTTGATCGGCGTCCGATTAATATTTTTGTTCTTTGAAAATTGAAAACCCTCACCTTCGGTTGGATCAACAAGCATGACGCAGCCAGGGACAAGTACGACCGCGGTGAGATAACCCAGGTAGATTATATGGGCGCGTCCCTTGAGGCCGGTGTCGAGAGCGGCATCTATCTGACCGCCACCATGGCCACAGGCGGCATCGCAGGCATAGCAACGAAGGGTATGAGCCTCACGAGCAGGCTGCTGATCACCGGCGCCGTGGGCAACATGGGCTACCAGGCAGCAGACGACATCGTGAAGGGCGAATTCAGCGGCGCAGGTGCCTATCTGAAAGCCGGTGGAACCGGCGCTTTAACGGGCGGGATATTCCGCGGCAGTATGGCTCTGAAGCCTCTGCTGGGCAAGGCGTCCGGCGCAGTGCGGCAGGGCATGCAGGTGATGAAGTCAGCGGCCAAGGGCAAAGGCCAGGCCCTGAAGCGCATGACCACCGAGGTCAAGAGTGGTCTGCATGATGCTGGGCAGAAGCTCGTGCAGAAGGGCAAGTCGAGCAGTGTTGGCAGGACGTTGGCGAACCAGCGGGGTGGGGTGCGCTTTGGTGATCGCAGGGCCTATCTCAGCCAGAAGTTTAGAGGGTCGGCTACGGGCAGCCTTGATAAATCTATTAGTGCCGGGAAGGGGTATTCTCAAGGAATACTGCCAAAAGGAGTAACTTTTGAAGGAACGCTTTATCGAGCTGCGAAAGCGGGATATGATCCAAAACTTATACACCCAGGGAATATCGCTGCTAGTCATCGTTACACGGGACCGGGACAAGGTGGTTTATATTTATCATCTGGTAAAAATATCGTTCGTGCAGAGATGGGCTCTATGCGAGGCATGAAGATGCACTCTTTTGATGTTAAAGCCTCTAATCTACTGGACCTTACGAATCCTGCAGTTAGACAGAAGATTGGAGCCAAACTTAATGATTTGGTTAGAAACAGTGGTACCAAGGCCTGGGACTACCAGGTTACACAGCCGTTAGGTCGCTGGGCAAAGCAGCATGGATATCGTGGCATTATTGCTCCTTCTGCCCAAGCTGATGGGGGCGTCAATATTTTATTATTCAACATAGGAGTACTTCCATGAAAAAAAATGATAGAAAAATAGAGGGTTATATTGTTTGGATTGAGTGTCAGCACTGTAATGAAAAATTTCCTGCGTTTACTTTTTCGGGCGACATAGATCAAGTAACAGAAGGCTTGGGCGCTCTTAGCTGCATGACTGATCCAGAAATAATCATAAGTGAGCTGACAGCATCGGAATGGAATTCTATGCCTCCTGAAGTAGGCATAAAAAAATTTGTGCAGCGGGTCTCAAACTTATTGGACAGAGATGATTTAATATTGCCAGTTATTGCTAGTTATGAGCATAGCGAAACTGATGATGCCAATTTTCAGGAATTCTTAAAAAAGTATAAACCTTCGATGCCGGTTTATAAATGTATTAAATGTGGCAGAGAAAGCGGCCGGGTAATAAGAACGATTTCCCCTAGTGATTTTAAAGCTGAGGGAGGAGCAATTCAATTAGTTGGGAAGTTAAGTCTGAAAACATAGGATGCGGGGTAAACCTCGGGGTCTTTGTTTCCTGCCGTGTGTTGTTGTTTAAATATTATTCGGACGAATGAATTGTGGTTTCTTTTTAATCAGCGTGTATCTGCGTTGATCTGCGGCCAAAGAGAAAAAGATGGTTACGAGTTACGAGTTGCAGGTTGCGTGTGCTGATGAGGAGATTATGACGAAAATGAAAGGCAACTATTTGAACCTTTTGATATGCGGGTGTATCGGTATGCTTATACTTCTCGTGCCGACGTCCCTGGTTCTCGCCGAGACGATCGACGATATTCGTGTGCTCAAGATCTCTCCCCAGGACCAGCGGGCGGCGGTGAAGCTGTCTGACGGGGAAATGGTGATTATAAAAGTGGGTTCCGTGTTGCGTGTTGCGGGTGACGGGTTGCGGGTGGTGAGTGAGCAGAAAAAGAAGAAACGCGTTGCGGGGTACGAGGTGCGGGTGAAGGATATCGCTGCAGGACGGGTGGTGTTCGAGGAGCGGAAGGACAGGAAGAGCCTTCCGGAGAGGGTGGTAATACGTGTTGCGGGTTCCGGGAAGCAGAGAGTGGAGAGGCTGAAAAAAGTTAAGAAAAAACAACCGACGATGCAATCGGTGAGACAAAAAAACACAAATACAAAGAAGAAGTAAATTTAGACAGGATGTACAGGATAACGGCGGATGCTTTGTTAACAGCTTGTCAAAGGAAAAGATATTAGACAGGATGGATAGCCTAAAGGCCACAGGCAGGATGAAATCGGATGTTAAGAAATTTACATCCAGCAGATCCTGTTAATCCTGTCTGAAAAAGTATTTGAAGTTTGAGAGGGAATAGTATGAATTTATTTTTCCCAAAAAAGAGAGCAAAAAACACATTATCTTCTTTATCCGCGTGGATCTGCGCACATCTGCGTCCCATTCTCGCATTTGTTCTCTTTTTCTCTATTCCCGCAGTATCTGCGGCGCAGGATTTTACCGCAACAGCCCTCGGCGACTATGGCAACGTGACGGTCATGGAGGTTGCAGGTTCCTACGACGCGGATTTGCCCGACGGGACGCCGAATCAGCTGTCCCGCCGGGTGATCGCGAAGGAGTTCTACAAGACCCACAAGGACGAGTACGACTTTCTCGTCATCTTCACGAACTTCAACTTCCAGATGCCCTACGACGGTGAAGCCGTCGCCTTTTACACGCACGTGAAGAACGACACCCTGGGTATCGGCAAGCCCGCCATCGACCACACCGAGGCCTTCGGCAGCAACGATAAACTCCAGGGCACCGTGGACATGGGCAACGTGGCCAACCTCGCGACGGACCCCTTTGACCCGAATTTCAACGTTACCCTCCGTACGCTGACCCACGAGCTTATGCATCGATGGGCGGCCTCCGCGAAGTTCAGGGACATTGACGGCACGGACAGCAGCGCCCTCCTCGGGAAGCACGGCAGCCACTGGAGCTTTCTCCTCGATTCCCAAGGGTCGGTCCTGTACGGCAATCGTTGGCAAGACAACGGCGACGGCACCTTCACGTCCCTTGCTCCCCGAAGGGAGATGGATTTATACAGTCCCCTGGAGCTGTACCTCATGGGCATCACCGACCGATCACAGGTGCCGCCCATGCTGCTGATCGAGAACCCTGACGTGGACCATACGCGGCTGCCCGAGGCAGGCGTCACGATCAACGGCACAGCCAGGACCGTGACCATCGACGACATCATCGCAGCCATGGGCGAGCGCTTTCCGACGCCGGCGTCGTCGCAGAAGGCCTTCAAGAGCGCATTCATCTTTATCACCTCTCCCGGCACCTTCCGGGGCGACGAGATCTACGGCATCGAGAACATCCGGAACCACGGGATCACCCGGTTCTCGGTCCTGACGGATGGCAAGAGCATCATGGAGGTGGCATCGACGCAGAAGGAAGACATTCCCGTGAATCCTGGCGTCACGCCGCCGACCACCACGCCGAGGACCGTGCCGCCGCGCCTCGAAGACGGCGTCACGTGGCTCGTCCAGGCCCAGCGTGCTGAAGACGGCGCCTGGATGGACCTCAGCCAGACCATGGAGCGCGACACGGCAGTGGCCACCTTGGCAGTCAAGTCATTCCCGAGTGCACAGCAGAATTATCTTGGGGGCATTGCCTGGCTCAAGGACGCTTTTTCCGGGAACATGGATTATCTTTCCCGGAAGATCGAGGCCCTGGCAGGCGCAGGCGCTGATGTCGCGCCATCGATCGAGGAGCTGCTCTCCCGGCAGAACGCAGACGGCGGGTGGGGAAGCGAAGCGCATTACACCAGCAACCCCCTGGACACGGCCCTGGCAGTCAGGGCCCTGACCGGGGCAAAGCATCAGGATACTGCGATCATCTCCCGGGCCATCGACTATCTCAGGTCAAAACAGAACCCCGACAACGGATGGGGCAGCGACGACCAGGGCAGCACGGTCCAGGCCACGTCGCAGGTGCTTTCCGTATTTAATTCCTACCGGTCAGCCTATCAGCTCGAAGAACAGATCACGAGCGGCATTGACATGCTCGTGGGAAGACAGAACCTTAACGGCGACGGCGGGTTCGGCAACAGCCCGAGCACGGTCTACGACACGGCCATGGCCATCACAACCCTCCGCGAGCTGGGCGCTTCCACTGAGATCACGAGCAGGGGAGCGCAGTATATCCTCGATCAGCAGTCTGAAAACGGCAGCTGGTACGACAGCGTGTACCAGACCGCCCTTGCCGTGAGCGCGCTTTTGAAGGCCACGGTGGAACCGGACCTCTCGATCACGAGCCCTGACATTTCCTTTATCCCAACGACAGTCACCAGGCTGCCGGTGACCATCACCGTCACCGCTGATGTCCATAACCTCGGCAGGACCGCGGCAACGGCAAAGGTGTTTCTGTACGACGGCGATCCCGCCCTGGGGAACAGGATCGGCGAGCAGGAAGCGGCGTTCCTCGGCGAACGGGCAACGACAGTGACCTTCCAGGCAGTGGTAGCGGACGGCAACACTCATTATTACTACGTTGTCGTCGACCCGGACAACAGCGTTAAAGAAACGAGTGAAACCAACAACCAGGCAGTGAAGGTGCTCTATCCGGAGCAGACTTATGATTTCGCGGTGACCTCCTTAACCGTGTCCCCAACTGCGGTGGAGATGTTCCAGAATGTCACCATCAGGGCGGAGATCAACAACAGCGGCACAACAGACGGCTATGCAGTTCAGGTACGATATTACATCGACGAGCCTGGAGCCCCTTTCCAGATCGCGACAAGGACGTTAGATCTTTCGTCGAATGGGAGCGTCATTGACGAGTTCACCTGGAGAGCAAACAAGGCGGGAGCCGATCTGCCGGTCACGGTTGTTGTCGACGCAGACAACGGGTATGCAGGTGAACTTTCTGAAGACAATAATAGTGCAACCGCCGCGCTCACGGTGAACATCCCGGTGATTACCAACCCGAACCTCGAGGTCTCCCATAATGACCTCGTGATCACGCCGAATCCCGTTGACGAACCGGCAAGCGTATCCATTGCCCTTCCTGTCAAGAACAGCGGGTTCTCCACGCCGCCGGAAAATATCCAGGTCAACTTTTATAACGGCGATCCCGCCCAGGGCGGTGCGTTGCTCGGCGGACGCACCATCCAGCCCCTGAACCAGGGGGAGAGCGCCACAGTCACCTTCGCCTGGACGGACATCCAGGGCTCCGGCGACCGGCTTGTGTACGTGAAGGTTGATCCTGACAATGTGATCCCGGAGGTCACGGAAGAGGACAACAGCACCTTCGGGACGTTTCATATCAGGAGTCTGCCCGACCTCGTGGTCTCGGAGCATACCATCTCGATAAACCCGCCTGCGCCGAGTGAGGAGGAGGATGCAGTAATTACAGTGAGTATCGAGAATGCCGGGGAACAGACTGCTGATGACGTGTTGGTAACCGTGTTCGAAGGAAGCACCGAGATCGGTTCGAGAACGATTGCATCCATTTCCGGCGGTTCTGTAGCGATTGCTTCGTTTACGTACCCGACCTCGGGTAAGGCCGGCGCGCATCAGATAACCGTTAGTGCCGACCCGAACGGCACGGTGACGGAACAACACGAGGACAATAACACCGTATCCAAGACCTTCGGGGTCCAGAACGCCGACCTCTGGCTCACGGAGAAGTACATCTCGCCGAACGGCGACGGCGTGCAGGACAGCACGCAGCTCTTCTTCCGGCTTGATGCTCCCACCACGGCCGTCGTCCATATTTTGAACGAACAGGGAGACACAGTCAGGATCTTGAGCAGCACCGGTGCAGTGAACACCACTGGGGGATCCGTTATATGGGATGGATTGGACAATGAAGGTAGAGTGGTTGGAGACGGGCAGTATCAGGCCACGATTGTCGATGGCAACGGTAATGCGGTTCACCGCGTATTGATCGTCGTCGATAACAACCGTTCGCCATTGTTGAGCGCGATCGGAACGCCTTATCTATACAGAAAAAATATAGGCTGCAATATACCATTTTATGGGCAATCATGGCAGTGGAAGAATGATGAAAGCGGATTTTTTGTTTATGGTGAGAATATCAATGGACAATGGTATCGTCAAGGACTGATTGATTATTCGCCGGATGAACAGGACTGGAATGTTATCGATTATTATGGCTGGTGGACGAATTCCGGTTTTATAGGATGGTCACAGGATGGTTCGAGGTTTGCGGTTATTCGGTATAGCGGTTCGCGCACCGATGGCCATGACATACTCGTGTATGATAAACAGGGTGACTTTCTGTTTAACTTCAATCTGGGCAGGCCGGATCGTTTCTCATATAAATGGTCCGGAGATGGCGCAACGGTTGCGGTTGCCGGGATTTATGATGAGTATGATTACCGTCTGTATATCAATAGAACGGGTTATGACAATGTTGTCTTGACATGGGGCACGCAGACTGAGCGCAATACAATTAAATTTGATTTCGCGTGGTCTCCTGACAGTTCGCGATTGATATACTACGACGGCAACGCAGAAGAAATACATGTAGTAAATGCTGACGGCAGTAATGATACTCTTCTCTATTCCATGAGCTACCCTGTCGATTATCTGGAGTGGATCGACGACGAAAGAGTATTGGTTTCGAAGCAGGGCCACGGCACTATCGTCATAAACACGCTCGACGGTACAAGAACTCAAATATCGGATTTGCTGTTGTCCTCTCTCTCTCCGGACAAGACAACAATGCTCATGAAAGAGGGACCGGATACGTGGGTATTTGTTGGTATAGGCGGTGAAGTTATTGATCGTTTCACGCTGGATACGGAGTTTAACGACGCCAACGTTACTCGATTTTACTGGTCGCCGGACGGCAAAAAAACGGCATGGGTGCAAGGTGATGATCTGTTCATCGTAGGCGATGAACGGCAGAACGGCATAGCATTGCATAAATCTGTTCCCTCCATTGTCGCATGGCTGGATGGAAATAATCTATCGTATATTACGTACACGTCTCCGGATTCCGGAGAAATGCAGGTCTATGATACAGGCGCGAACGAGTACGCGGTTCTGCAGACATTTGATGATCCGAGCTGGTCCGATTCAAACGGAGCGGTATGGCTCGATTTTAAAATTTCGCCCCTCGCGACCTATTTCTCGTGGCGTCGTGAATTTACCAATGATAACGACTGCTCCTTCTCCTATTATCTGACAAGGTCATTGCTGAATCTGACGGCCGATTTCTACGTTTCCAAGAGTGATTCGAGTATGATCCTGAACGGGACGGCCGTAGATCTCAATTTTGAAGGATGGAAGCTCGAATATTCATCGAACGGGGTGGACGGCTGGAACCCGATCGTACCGTTCTCCGATAAGCCCGCAATCGATGAACCCATAGCGAGCTGGACACCGCCCGTCGAGGGGATATTTTATGTGAAGCTTACGGCTTGGGATAAGGCAGGTAATATTACTGAGACGACAAAGAGAGTCTCATCAAAGAAAGCTTCGAACATTACGAGTGTCTATAGGACTCATGATGTATTCTCTCCCAACGGAGATGACGTTAAAGACACAGTCGAGTTGCATTACCGGGCGCTCGATGCCGTTCACCTTGATTTCACGATCCTGGACGAGCAAGGCAACATCGTAAGGACCTTTACGAAAGAC
>DMKB01000280.1:0-495 GCA_003454665.1 Nitrospiraceae bacterium
GCAGCCGCTGTTTGAGTTCTCCGGCGCCTGCGCTGGCTGTGGTGAGACCCCCTACGTTCGCCTGCTTTCACAGCTCTTCGGCGACCGCACCGTCATCGCCAATGCCACCGGCTGTTCCTCCATTTACGGCGGCAACCTGCCTACCACCCCGTGGACAGTAAACGAAGAAGGACGCGGCCCGGCCTGGTCCAACTCGCTCTTTGAAGACAACGCTGAATTTGGTCTCGGCATGCGATTAACATTGGACAAGCAGAGCGAATACGCATTCGAGCTGGTCGAAAAAATGGCTGGCAAGATTGGCGCCGACCTGGCCAAAGATATCATGGAAGCTGACCAGTCCTCCGACGCCCTCATCGCCGAGCAGCGCAAGCGCGTTGCCGTGCTGAAAGGCAAACTGGAAGGCATGACAGATAATGCACAGGCCGCCAACCTGCTCAGCGTAGCAGACATGCTGGTCAAGAAAGACGTCTGGATCGTTGGTGGTGACGGATGGGC
>DMKB01000280.1:611-2894 GCA_003454665.1 Nitrospiraceae bacterium
CAGTCCTCCAAGGCAACCCCGCGTGCTGCTGCTGCCAAATTCGCAGCCAACGGCAAGAACCTGCCGAAGAAAGACCTCGGCCGCATCGCCATGACCTACGGCAACATCTACGTTGCCCGCGTTGCCATGGGCTACAATGACAACCAGACCCTGAAAGCCTTCCGCGAAGCGGCAGCCTACGACGGGCCTTCCCTGATCATTGCTTACACACACTGTATCGCCCACGGTATCAAGGAAATGAAGTACGGCCTCCAGCAGCAGAAGATGGCTGTTCAATCCGGCGCATGGACATTGTTCCGCTACAACCCGGCCCTCGCTGATGAAGGCAAGAACCCCTTCAGCCTCGACAGCAAGGAACCCACCATCACCGTTCAGGAATATGCATACAACGAGTCCCGCTTCCGCCAGGTTGTTCAGATGGACGAGGACCGCGCTGAAATGCTGATGAAAAATGCTGAAGCTGATGCCAAGCGCAGTTGGGAATATTACAAATCCCTCAAGGATGAGTAAATCGCAACGCAATCAGTAAACATCAACAAAGCCCCCTGGCGAACGCCAGGGGGCTGATTATTTATAGTAAGGACAGGGTAAACCTGCCGCAGCCTTTGTGCCCCACACCCACGAAACGGCTATACGCAATACACGTTTATCCTCTCATAGCTGTCCAAACACCCTGCAATCTATCATTACGCGTGCAGGCATAGCCGAAGCAAGTAAATAAAAAAAGGCTGCCCAATAAATGGACAGCCTCTTAAGAGCATAAATGCCTGGGTTTCTTTCTGAATTTCTGTTATCCAATCACAAATCAGATTATCGGTTAGCCTGTGAGGGAGCAGAAGATTGCTTCTTCTGACGGTAAACGATGCGACCTAACGTTAAATCGTAGGGAGACATCTCCACGCGCACGTGGTCACCCAACAAAATTCGAATATAATACTTTCGCATTCTGCCAGACAAATAAGCCAGCACTTCGTGGCCATTATCCAGCTTCACACGGAATTGCGTCCCGGGCAATGCCTCGGTCACAACACCTTCAACAACAATTTTTCCATCTTCTTTTGTCATATACTCCTCCTCAGGAACTACAAACCATACAGAAATTCATTCAAAACCCAAATAATTACTACAAAAATTCATCGACTTAAATCCAGGCAAACTATCGACGATTCCGTCGGGGATTCATCTGGCGGCGTTTCATCCGACGAATAGCTTTCTTTCTTTCAACACGGCGGGTTTCAGTCCGCGATACAAACCAACGCTTCTTGCGAATGGTACTTAAGGTTCCTGCTTTAACAACTTTCTTGCGGAAACGCTTCAGCAGGGCATCCTGCGATTCGTTGGGACGTAATTTTACAGTCGGCATATGAGGTCTCACCTCCTCTTCTTTTTCAGGAGTTATCTCACCTGGCCCGGGTGTAGATAAGAAAAAACTCGGCTGGCTGATTTGCAGTCGAGTTTACGAGTTAAAGATGATTTAGATCCTTGGTCTCGTTGCAACCAGGCCATAGCCTCCAAAATTGATCGACAGAAAAAAACGCCTCTAAACTACAAGGCTTCTCAGCCAAATCATTATACACGAGACACACATTGTTGTCAAACAACTGTGCCTCCAGCAAACCGTCGGGCAGGGCGATTGAAAATATCTGCCATGCCGGACCGTGTGCTGTGGCCTAAATATATGTTAAAAAATAGAAAAAGTCTCTTGGCAATGAACTACTCTCCCAGGGGGCTACCCCCCAAGTACCATCGTCGCTGACAGCCTTAACTACTGGGTTCGGGATGTGACCAGGTGTACCACTGCCGCTTTCGTCACCAAGAGACTTTATTCACAATGTTAATGCTTACCAATAAAGCATTCAAAATAGTATTGTAGTTTCCACATTCATTTCTTTCTTCACATAGAAGAGAACCCAATTCTCAATATCACATGGGAAGCCCTCGACCATTAGTACAACTTAGCTCAACGCATTGCTGCGCTTACACACGTTGCCTATCAAGCAGGTAGTCTTCCTGCGGTCTTACTCCCTTACGGGATCACAGGGATCTTATCTTGAGGCGAGTTTCCCACTTAGATGCTTTCAGCGGTTATCTCTGCCAGACGTAGCTACTCAGCGATGCCGTTGGCACGACAACTGACACACTAGAGGTCTGTCCACCCCGGTCCTCTCGTACTAGGGGCAGCTCCTCTCAAATCCCTTACGCCCACAGCGGATAGAGACCGACCTGTCTCACGACGGTCTGAACCCAGCTCGCGTGCCTCTTTAATGGGCGAACAGCCCAACC
>DMKB01000280.1:2930-3483 GCA_003454665.1 Nitrospiraceae bacterium
AGCCGACATCGAGGTGCCGAGCGAGGTCGTCGATGTGAACTCTTGGACCTCACCAGCCTGTTATCCCCGGGGTAGCTTTTATCCGGTAAGCCACGGCCCTTCCACTCGGTACCGTGGGATCACTAAACCCGACTTTCGTCTCTGCTCGACGCGTTGGTCTTGCAGTCAAGCTCCCTTATGCTTTTGCACTCTACGACTGGTTTCCATTCAGTCTGAGGGAACCTTTGGGCGCNNTTTAGGAGGCGACCGCCCCAGTCAAACTGCCCACCAGACACGGTCCCGTACCCGGTTCACGGCGTACGGTTAGGGTCTAAACATGATTAGGGTGGTATTTCACTGTTGGCTCCACCAAAGCTGGCGCTCTAGTTTCATAGCCTCCCACCTATACTACACAAATCATGCCCAAACTCAATGTCAAGCTGCAGTAAAGCTCCACGGGGTCTTTTTGTCCTGCTGCGGGTAGGCCGCATCTTCACAGCCATTTCAATTTCACCGGGTCCTTCGTTGAGACAGTGCTCCAGTTGTTACACCATTCGTGCGGGTCGGAACTTAC
>DMKB01000199.1 GCA_003454665.1 Nitrospiraceae bacterium
ACGGCAGTACTGGCCTCCGGTACCAGCAACGGGACCCTGACCCTGAACGCTGACGGCTCCTTCACCTACACGCCGAACCTGAACTTCTTCGGCACCGACAGCTTCACCTATACAGCCAACGACGGTCAGCTCGACTCCAATACCGCAACGGTCACGATCACCGTGAATGCCGTGAACGACCCGCCCGTAGCGGATGCGAATGGACCGTACTCAGGCTTTGTTGGAGATCCGATTCAGTTTGATGGCTCCGGTTCATCCGATGTTGACGGGACCATTGCGTCCTATATGTGGAATTTCGGTGACGGCAATACCGGCACGGGAGTGAATCCAGCCCATACCTACACGGCAACCGGGGCATACACGGTCACTCTCACCGTTACCGACAATGACGGTGCAACTGCTACCGATACCACGATTGCCACGATCAGTGAACGGGCAGTGAATCTTGACATCGCTGGATTCCGCGTAACCAAGCGGGTCAGTCTCGCCAGGGTAAAACCGGTTGGAATCAAGCTGGTGGTCAAAAACGTCGGAGTGATTGACGAGCCGAGACCGGCAACGGTAACCGGTGTACAGAACGGTATAGAAGTCTACAACGTATCCATGGATGTTTCCGACGCGGTCGGTGACGGCCGAACCACGTACGAATTACCTTCATACACGCCGACGGCTGCCGGCGACATCATGTGGACCGCGACCATCGCCGACGACGACCCCGATGTTGACGAGGCAACTGCTGTAACCAGAGTTGTTCCGTAAAAGTTAACCTTGCGGGGAGGGGGAAACCCCTCCCCTTTTTCTTTACCATTTCATCTCTTCACTGAGATGTTTCCTCAGAAGATATATCCCGCTGCTTGCATTCGACCTGCTGAAAATACCCTTTTCCTGTACGGACAGCGGATATCATCTTGTACAGGGAAAATCCTGTCTTGCAATCAAATTCATATCAAAATCGCTCGCCTTTTCAGCTCTTGTCATCCACGCGGGTATCGACGACTATGCATCGGAGCCCGCGGGAAATGTCGGTCCACGGATAGCATGCGGGGCAATAAAGACAGGACTAGGAAGGTGCGCGCCATGATGATCCTTGACACCCAGGCCATTCGGTGCTATCGTTTAATATAGGATAAAAATAGTCCCGATAAAGCCAAACCCTCCGCGAGGAGGGGGCGGAAAGTAACGGGTCTTCAAACCATGAAGAAAGCCGGACTGCCGTAAGGATATATCTTAGGTATGACCGGCTTTTTTGATGGTGGCCGATTTTACTACCGCTCAGGAGGCAGATATGGATATCACATTCAAAAAGAAAAGAACGATTCTCGTAACAGGCGCCACAGGCCATCAGGGCGGCGCAGTGGCTCGAAGTCTGTTGGAAGCGGGCTGGAACGTTCGCGCTCTGGTGCGTGATCCGTCAAAGCCCGCCGCGGGCGCACTCAAAGCTAAGGGAGTAGAGGTCGTTACGGGAGACCTTGACGACAAGAGTTCAGTCGATAAAGCACTCGAAGGCGCATACGGTGCATTCGGCGTATTCGACTTCTGGCAGAATGGCTTACAGGGCGAGATCCGTAAGGGTAAGAGCTTTGCCGACGCATGCACAGCGGCCGGGATCGAGCATTATATCTACAGCTCCGTAGGAGGCGCGGAGCGGAAAACCGGTGTCCCCCACTTCGACAGTAAGTACGAAATAGAGGAGTATATCCAGGACATCGGACTGTCTGCAACGATCTTCCGGCCCGTGTTTCTGATGTATAACTTCGAGGTGCCTGAAACCCGCAAAGGTATAGGGGAGGGGACGCTGTCCTATGCGCTGCGGCCTGAAAGGAAAATACAGATGCTCGCCGTGGAAGACCTCGGCGCATTCGTCGCCATGGCCTTCGAACGTCCCGAAGAGTATATCGGCAAGGCGATAGAACTCGCCGGAGACGAGCTGACCATGCCTCAGGTTGCGGATGTCTTCACCAAGGCTACGGGCCGAGCGGTCACGTATATCGAGCAGTCGATCGATGACCTGAGGAAATACAGCGAAGAGATGGCGATCATGTTCGAATGGTTCAACAAAAAAGGGTACGAGGCGGACATACCGGCACTGCGCAAGCTCTACCCGCCCCTCATGACCCTCGAAGTATGGCTGCACAAGACCGGATGGGGCAAGAAAGCCGCGTAACCGAAGGATGAAAGTTATCCACCTGTGGGCTGACCAGGAAGGCACCGGGGAAGACGATCGCGTCGCGCACATGGGCTGAACGTCACATAAACGGAATATGCGATGAGGGGAGGGATCTCATTGCCGATATTTTTCCGGATAGGTCACAGACGGCAACTATGGATCATATCAAGTACGATTATTTTGTTTGTGCTGGGGCTCATAACAATTAAATCTTTAGGAACAACAAATTTAATCTGTTCCTATCAAAATTAAAGGAGGTAAAAAATGAAAATCCTAATCGCTATAGCAATGTTGCTGCCGACAATAGCATTTGCCGATATTACTATTCCCGACACCGCCCCCCCATTGCCACCAAAGGCGGATTTCCCGCCGGGCGTCGCTGAGGATGTCGCATCCAAAGGTTACCACGTATCTGAAATTAGAAACGATATCTTCTGGATTACCAACGGCGATTATCATGTAATGGCGGTAAAAACTCATAGTGGCGTTATGATTGTCGACGCGCCGGAGCCATTACCCTTTTTCCCGCCAATGGATGTGCTAGGCGCGGTAGCTGAGATTGCGCCGGGTTACCCCATTACCCATATGATTTACAGTCACGGGCATACAGATCATATTGGCGGTGCAGGGGTAATCAAAGAATCTTTTCCCGACGTCCAAATCATCGCGCATAAAAGAACTAAAGGACTACTTGCAAAGATAAAAGATCCTAAGCGTCCGGTACCGACAATAACTTTTGTAAACACCATGACGGTTAGCAGTGGAGGGAAACAGCTTAAACTCCATTATCGCGGCAATACGCACATGCCAGGCAATATTTTTGTTCATGCACATAACGAAAGAATACTTATGGTGGTAGACGTAATTTTTCCTGGATGGGTACCGTTCAGGCGATTGGCGCTATCGGACAATATTAACGGATGGATCGAAGGTAATAAGGCGGTTCTTGATTTCGATTTCGACACCCTGATTGCCGGACACGTAACGAGATTAGGGACACGGGGGGATGTCGAGCTGCAATTGGAGTATGTGCAGGATATTATCGATTCCTTCGACAGCATAATGGGTGATCCCAACACGTTATTTAATGCTATCGACGCATACGATTCGGTACATGGACCTGGCGCAGCTTTCGCCACGAGCGCCAAATGGGCGCTGTTCAGTGCGTTTTACGATGCTGCTACCATGGCTTGCTCAGATTTACTGGATG
>DMKB01000178.1 GCA_003454665.1 Nitrospiraceae bacterium
CTCATGTGCTGCAGTTACCTCCTCGGCCTGCCGGCAGTGGGGTTGATCGGAGCCTTGTCTCTTTACTGGCATGAGCCTTTGCTCGCCATCATAGGAGGTCCCTTCTTACTGATCCTCGCACATGTGGTCTTTTTGGCGGGAGTGTATCTCGGCGGTGGGAAATACATAATGGCGTTGTTCAGATGGGCAACAAGGGTTACGCTTGATAAATTTATGTGAAAAAAGAGGCAATATAAAACTTGCCTGTGCTGGAAAGTCGCCGCTTATTTGTCCGCTACAAGTATCCTCATTAAAACCCGCAGGCCGGCCCGCGAGCCCTCATTGATGATGAACATTCGCACGCAATTTGATTGCATACACCTCTCGATTCTGATAAAATAAAAAAATCGCCTAATAGCTTTAGGTACAACCATTTTTGATCTGTCAGGAAACATTCTCGGGAAAAGACAATGAAAAAATTCATATTGGTATGTGCTCTCAGCGTGCTCATTGGCTGCAGTGGAACATTAACTGTTGATGTTTCTCATGATCTCAAGAGACCTCCGGAAAACTTTTACATCATAAAGCAAGAGACCTCCTATAAAATCCCAAATCGCGTTGTTATCACTCCAGGCGCTGTCTTCGGCTATGATGGACCAGAGTATCGCGTCCCGGCCATTGGCGACACCTGGCTCCATATCAAAACCTTTTTAGAAAAATCAGGATACATCGTCAGTGTTGGAACTCGTGAAGAGATACCTTCTGATGTCGATGCAGTAATACGCTACGTCGACTACTGGCAATGGGATTTCATAATGTATCTGAAATTATTAGCCGTAACGTTCACAGATCCGAATTCCGAGGCCGTTCTTGCTTATGGACACTATGAATGCGCCGAAGGAGGCTTTCACGATTACCCCTCATCGGAAGAAGAAGTGCCGCTCATGCTGAAGGAAATCGTTGCCCAATTTAAGAATCATGGCAAATAATCGATCTATTGGATGAACGAAGCCCAACTCAAGCTGGAAGTAAAATCGATCTGTGATTCATCCGGACCTGAATAATGAGACTCATACGACTACTTAAAAAAGATTTGGCGAAAGAAACGACCACCTGGGTCCGTGAGGGGATCATCTCCACGGAACAGGCGGAGTCCATCTGTTCGCGCTACGGCGTTGATTATCACCACCAATCCAGCCACTCCTACGGCTACCTGGTCCTCGTCTCCCTGGGCTACCTGTTCATCGGCCTGGCAATGATCACCCTCATCGGCGCGAACTGGGAGGACATTCCGCGGGGCCTGCGGATGGCCGCGCTCATCACAATGACCCTGGGCGTCAATGTCTTCGGCCTGTATAAATACCGCCAGGGAGAACAAAACGCGGCAATCGGCTGGCTCTTCCTGGGCGGCCTTTTCTACGGCGCGTCGATCATGCTGATCGCCCAGATCTATCATATCGGCGAGCACTATCCCGACGGTATCTTCTGGTGGGCCATGGGCGTGCTTCCTCTTGCTCTCCTCCTCGAGAGCGCTCTGCTCATGATGCTTGCCGCAGGCCTCGGCTTCATCTGGTTCTTTGTGGAGTCATCCCTGAATTATTATCCGACGCTGTTCCCCCTGTTCCTGGCTGCCCTGGCCTGGCAGGTCGTCCGCGGCAAACAAAGCTATGTGCTGTTCCTGACCCTGGCAGCAGGGCTCGGTTTCTGGGCCGAATATGCCCTGGCATGGGTGCTTGATGATCGCCCGGGATTCCATTTCGGCGCCGAGCACGTAGCATTCGGCATAGGCCTGTTTATTGCCTACCACGGACTGGCCAAATGGCTGGCAGCGCGAAGCGAGCCGGTCCTCGTCGATTATGGGACGGTGTTGGGGGTCTGGGCATTACGGTTCGCGATCATTACCCTCTTCGTTTTCAGTTTTGATGATCCCTGGCGGCAACTGATCCGGGCGACATGGGAAATGCCTGGACTGATCATCGGGCTGGCTGCCGTCCTGTCCGCCGTGGCGATATGGCTTGCCTATACAGCAAATAAACAGCAGATCGTCTCGACGGTGATTTTTTCCGCGCTCTATATGGTCGGCCTGATTGCCGTGATGCTCGTTGACGACACGAGTACAGATTTGATCTTTCAAGTGATGGGCAATGTCGTCCTCGTCGCGACGGGAATCTGGCTCATCGTCCGCGGCATGAAACACAGCGTATCCCATTACTTCTTTCTCGGCGTGCTGACCATACTCGTGACAGGACTGTTGCGCTACATAGATTTCGTAGGAGACTATGTCGGCGCCGCAATCCTCTTCGCTGTTTTCGCGGCCATCCTGTTGTCAGCGGCAAAATACTGGAAGTCATATCGCGGAAAGGTCGGGCGGGAATGATGAGCAAAAAAGCGATCATGGCGGGGCTGTCGGCAGTTGTGCTGTTCCAGGTTTTCGTTCTCGCGACGGAGTACCTGAACGCGGTGTACCCCCTCTGGACCGGGCGGGAGGTGAGGCTGAAGACCGTGCCGAGAGACCCGCGCAGTCTCTTCCGCGGGAATTACGCGCGGCTGAATTATGCAATCAACACGGTACCCCGCTCCGACATTGCCGCGGACGACCGGATTCGGAATCATGAGATCGTCTACGTCAAACTCAAGCCGGGTCCCGATGGACTGCATGTGTATGACGGGGCCAGCCTCGAAGAACCCGTGGACGGCCTGTTCATCAGGGGGAGGGTGCAAATGCCGCGCTGGCACAGCAGGGCATATGATTATCGTCTTCGATACGGGATCGAGGCGTACTTCGCCCCGAAGGATAAGGCCCTGGCCCTCGAAAAGAAACTACGTCGCGGCGGTGTGGCGAAGATCATGATCGCGAAGAACGGCAAGGCGACGTTAAAGGAAGTACTTCCGGAATAAAAAAACAGTCCCCGCTTACTTTTACCGGTCCTGGTATGGGAGAGCAGTATGTCGAAACATGTTACCATTTCGCTCCTCGCACTCATGTACGTGCTTCCGGTGTTCACAACGGTCTGCAGTTCAGACGGTAGCTCCGACCCTGGAATTCCCATCACGGTATGCACCAGCACCCTAGATGACAGCGCGCAAAATGGCGATGGTACCGCCACCCTCATTGACTCATCACAAAACGGGACACGGACCTACGCGATAATCACCCTGGCGCGCCGCACTACAATCAATGGCGTCATTACCATGGACTACATGGTCCACGAACCGACTTCAGCACCGACGGCTCTTCTCGTCTTGATTGCCGGCGGCCAACTCGATGCCGGCATTGTCGGTGCGGGATCCACGTTGGCTGCTGCCGGCGGCAACTTCCTGGTACGCAGTGCCCATCTCTTTGCTGCCCAGGGATACCGCGTGCTGACCGTCGACCGGCCGAGTGATTATACTTTTTATACCGGCGGTTCAACATCAGGATATGCCTATGATGGATATCGTACCTCCATGGCCCATGCCGTGGACCTCTCCGAGGTGATCAACATCGCGAACAGTTCAGACAATCTGCCGGTAATAGTCGTCGGCACCAGTAGGGGCGCAATCTCTGCCGTGGCCCAGCACAGCCTGGGAACGGCCATCGCCATATCCAGTTCCGTCACCGCTGGTGCGAATGGCACGCCCGTAGGTACCGGAAATGTCCAACCGGAGAATGTAGCTGCCCCGGCCCATGTATTGTGGCATGTCCGGGACGAATGCAGCGTCACCCCCCCTTCAGGGTCAGGATCGCTGCTCAGTGACTTCCCCGATGCCTCGGGCGCTCGTCTGGACGGGGGCTTCAATGATGTTACCCAGTCCAACCCCTGCAAAGCCAACACCTATCACGGCTTTCTCGGGATCGAAAGCTGTGCCGTAAGAAAGACAACGAATTGGTTGGATGGGGCTTTGACTTCTCTGGCAACTACCCGGCCTATCGCGAATACAACGACCAGCAGCACAAACGTGAATGCGGCTGTAAACGTCAATCTGAATGGCGTCGCTGCAGCCGCGGCCGGCGGCGCCTTGACCTACAGCCTGCCCCACACTACTACGAGCCTCGGCGGAACCGTGGCCATCTCGGGCACGACGGTAACGTATGCACCTCCCACCGGCGTGTCAGGCACGACGGATACCTTCGTCTACGTTGTCTCGGAGGCTGGTGGTGGCGTGGGCCACAACGTAGTCTCTGTCACGATCAGCCCTTAATCCAGGGCCGGAAGCAACGTGTTATCA
>DMKB01000177.1 GCA_003454665.1 Nitrospiraceae bacterium
CATGGCGCTCATCGTGCTGTTCCTGTTTCTTTCTCCGGCGGTGGAGGCGGCTGTTGCGCCGGTCAAGAAACGCGTCCTCGGTCTGCATGGGTCCCGGGGGATCGTGCTGAAACTCTCCGGCCTCTTCGCCCTCGACGCCTTTGCCGGCGGGTTCGTGATCCAGAGCATGATCGCCTACTGGTTCCACATCAAGTTCAACCTCGATGCGGCCATCCTGGGGAGCATCTTTTTCGGCGCCAACATCCTTGCCGGTGTATCGGCCCTTCTTGCCGCGCGCATCGCGGGGCGCATCGGCCTGATCAACACCATGGTCTTCACCCACCTCCCGTCGAACGTGCTGCTCTGCCTCGTGCCGTTCATGCCGACGGCAGGTCTGGCCGTGTTCGTCCTCCTGCTGCGGTTCAGCATCTCCCAGATGGACGTGCCCACGCGCCAGTCCTACACCATGGCCGTTGTCGCGCCTGATGAACGGTCCGCCGCGTCGGGCGTCACGTCCATCGCCCGCGCCGTGGGGGCGTCGGTCTCGCCCGCGTTCACCGGCGCCCTGCTCGCGTCCCCGGCGCTTCTCGGAGCTCCCTTTCTCATCGCCGGCGGCCTCAAGATCGTCTATGACCTGCTTCTGTACCGGAGCTTCCGGAAGGCGGACGTGAAGTGAAGGGCAGATGGGGCAGACATGAATATCGTGCTGACATGAGCAGAACACCATTTTTTCGATGCTTATTTCTCGCAGAGACGCCCCGATTAAGTCGGGACAGGCTGCGGACGCAGAGAAATTCGTGAATTTATGTTTTAAAACCGTTGCGTTCTTTGCGAGCGTTGCGAGAGACGCCTTTAGATTCTGAGGAATGAAAAGATAAGATGGGCCCGCCCCGGATGGGGCAGGCCCTTTTCATGTCAGTCTGACATCTGAATATCTGTGATCTGATGTCTGAGGTCTCAATGTCTCACGACCAGGTCATTTCTTTGCTTCAAATATCCACTCACAATAAGGCGCGCCCATGTGCATCTGTTTGCCGTGCCGCATGGTGACCTTGGGGTTCAGGGTTTTCACGAACTCTTTCCAGAAGGCGACGTCGCAGGCTGACATGATGTCGTTCTTTGTCCCGAAGTCCTTCAGCCGGTTGTTCCAGGGGCACTCGATAATTTTCATGACGGTCCGGTCGTCGTCGGCCTCAACCTGCTCGATCGTATACTCGGGACCCATTGCCGCCATGCACACGGCGACGCCGGCTTCAGCCACCTCTTTGGCGTTGCCCACGGGTGCGCCTGATGCCTTGATCTCTTCAGCAGAACCTTTTCCGATCTGGCTCCATATCGCGCTCATGAGCTCGGCGTATTTCTCTTTTCCCGCAAGCTCGTGGATGGCGCTCAGATGTGCCGACAGCGCGCCGGTCAGGCCTTTTGCCGCCATGCCCCACCTGGCATCCGCCGGGATGTTATCAACGTTCATTTTTTTCATGGTTTCCTCCTTGGACTTGATTATCGGATAAGCAGAGTGATACACTTCTCTACCACGAAGGACACGAAGTCACGAAGTATCTGAGACAGCACATCCCCATAATGGTAATTTCCCAAGTCACCGGGACAACCTGATGGCAGGGGCGATCGGATTGAATACAAGAATACGTTATAAAACAATTTGCGTCAAACGAAACTTTTTGATAGGATTAATCGAAATACCTGAAGGGAGAAGGCATTATGGAATTGCGACAGCTCAAAACGTTCCAAATGGTGGCGAGATTGCTGAGTTTCAATCGGGCCGCCGACGCCCTGAATTATGCACAGTCTACGGTCTCAGCTCAGATCAGACTCCTTGAAGAGGAATTCGGTGTGCCGCTTTTTAACCGGTTGGATAAACAGATATGCCTTACCGAAGCGGGGCAGATGTTGATGCAGTATTCCCAGAAAATGCTCGACCTTCAACGAGAAACTACGGCACGCATATCCGGGTGGGAGGAACCTCATGGCTCGATATCGATCCGGATCCCGCAAAGCATCGGTACGTACCTGTTGCCTTCTGTTTTGAGCACGTTCCGGTCCGGCTTTCCGAAGATCGGATTCAACGTCAGCACCTGTGCCTACGACACCCTGGCATACGAATTGAAAACCGGCATTACCGATGTAGCATTTTTGCTCGCAGATTCCATTCCCTATGCGGAACTGGAAACGGAACACTTGAAGACTGAACCGCTCGTGATCATTTCCCATCCGAACCACCCTTTGGCCAAACAAACTGCCATGCAGGTGCGGGATTTGGCAGGCCATGCAATCCTGTTGCCGAAACATGATTGCAGCTATAAAATGGTATTTGAGCATATCCTCAATGAGGAAGGGGTCGATCCCGCAGTGTTTCTCGAACTCAACAGTATCGAAGCCATCAAACAATGCGTCTTAAAAGACGTCGGTGTGGCAATGATGCCGATGATGGCGATCAAGCAAGAACTGGCAGAAAAAACGTTGGCGATATTACCATGGTCGCAAGAAAAATTGGAGACGGCAATTTTGATGATCTGGCACAAGGACAAATGGCTTTCTCCGGCGTTGCTGTCTTTTATGGATATTGTCAGAGCGGAATTAAAATCCCTGGATTCCGGCAGGTAAGGTATTCATGGATATTCCAATTCGAAAACTCGGCAAGACGGGCGTAGACGTGACCATCCTGGGCCTGGGAGGAGAAGGCGTTCTCAGAACGGACGGGTACGAGAAGGAGGCCTACGCGCTCATCAACCGGGCGCTGGACCTGGGGATCAACTACTGCGAGTCGGCCCGGGCGTATGCCGGAAGCGAATCATACTACGGCAAGGCGCTGAAGGAGCGAAGGAAAGAAGTATTTCTCACGAGCAAGTCTCATGCACGGGACTGTGACGGGGCCCTGGCGCACCTTCATGAGACCCTGGGGAACATGAAGACCGATCACCTCGACCTCTGGCAGGTGCACGATGTGCGGACCGACGGGGAGGTGGAGGAGATTTTCAGCGCGGGCGGGGCCATCGAAGCCTTCGAAGAGGCAAAGGAGAAGGGGCTCACGCGGTTTATCGGCGTCACCGGCCACCATGATCCGCATATTCTGAGGAAATGCATTGACCGTTTCGATTTCGATACCGTGCTTCTACCCGTGAACCCGGCGGAACCCGCATATCAGAGCTTCCTCCAACACGTCGTACCCCTGGCAAAGCAGAAGAATATGGGCATCGTGGGCATGAAGGTCTACTTCCGCGGCCTCGTTGCCCGGACCCCGCAGTTTTCCGGTATGGAACCCTTCTTCCGCTTTGCCCTTTCGCACCCCGTTACGAACGTCGTCATCGGCTGCGATGATGTGCAGCAGCTCGAACAGAACGTGGGGTTCGCCCGCTCCTTTGAGCCGATGAATAACGACGAGTTACAGAGCCTCGTCCGCCAGGTCAGCCCCATCGCCCGGCAGCTCATGTATTACAAGCCATAACGTGGGGGACATGAGAGGGGCATCCATCAGGATCATGGTACTGAGTCATTCCCAAAATCGTGGAGTAGACACCTCTCTCATGCTATATAAAACTCATTGAAATTGTGATATAATGTTAGCAAGTTCAAGCAGTTAAGTGATCCCATCACTATGAGGGTGCAGATATGCCGAAGGTCAAGGACAAGGTTATAGATCTCATTAAATCCCTGCCGGACGACTCAACCCTGGAGGATATCCACTACCACCTGTATGTGCGTGAAAAGGTGGAACATGGCATCCAGGCCGCAGAAGAAGGTCGCGTTGTGAATCAGGAGGAAGCGGAAAAAAGGGTTGAGGAATGGCTAAAATCGTCTGGACGGAACCGGCGCTAAACGATCTTCAGGATATCATAGAATATATCTCGAGAGATTCCATTTTGCCGTGCGCTTCGGTAGGCGCGTTGCGCAGGCGCCGCGAAGACTGGCTCAGTTCCCGCAGAGTGGCCGGATTGTCCCTGAGTTCAATGACGAAACCATCCGCGAGCTTATCTACGGCTCCTACCGGATCATCTATAAAATCAGCGGTACTACCTGTTCTATTGTCGCCGTCATTCACGGAAGTCGGGATATTATTCGGCATGTAGGGCCCGGTGAGTGGAATATAGAATAACGATATTATTGTTTGTGGTTTATCATCCAAGTGAAATACACTAGCTTCATAGTAACAGCAATCTCACCTCGCCGAAACTGCAGCCTCTCGAATCCACTCTGAGCCTTAATGACTTTTTTGTAGGAGCGGTTGAACGCTGTTTAACCGGCCATCCTGCATCCGGACGAGGAGATTTATATGAATATCATACGAACGCTCCTGATCTGCGCAATTATGGGCATTGTTATTATGCCTGCCACTGCATTTTCTCTCGAAGATGCGAAATATATCAGCGCGGTCTTCGAAAAAAAGGTACTGGAACTACCCATGATGGCCTGGCTGGTGCCGCCGGATATCATCATCACGAACGAAAAACATAAAACAATAACTCTCTACTCGAAATCAAAAACGATTCAAACAGCAACGTATGTCAAAGTGCTGAGCAAGGATGAGGTCACCATCATTCGTAATAAATACGGTGTTGCATGCGAGGATTTGCCGGCTCAATTCGCTCATCCATATTATCAATATAAATTTGCAAAAAAACTGGAAAAACAGCTGAAAGACGCTGATCGAGTGTTCTATACGGGGAAAAATCTGAAGAAATCGGTGACGGCCGGATATACCTATAAGGATCTCGATGGGAGAACAACTAACGAGGTAAAGAAACTCAAAGAGTTCAGTAAGCAAGAATATCTTCATAACTATTTTGCCATCCAGCCGAAAGGTTCTCCGTATGTGTATTCATTTCATGGATTATATAAGGTGAAGACAAAGGAACTGTTCAGGCAAGGGGTCATTCTCCACGATACAGCGGGTAAGATCCTGGCCAGGCATTTCTGGGAAATCGAGGAAGAAACGATGTGCGACGGCTGCGGTATCCCCTTGTACAGGAATCAATATCCAAAATTTTCTCACCTCGACATGAATTACCTCTTCTTCTTGATTAACACATTTTCATTTCCGGATTTTCCCTATCCACTCCTGATGCTCGACACGGGAACCATAGAAGGCCGTGCAAGCTCACTCATAACATTCAGTAGTAAAGGCACTTACAGCGAACATAGGGAATACGAGTATATCGTCAACTGCTTGCCGGAGTGAGGGGGAACGGGAATGAATCACCCGTTCACGCTGTAGCAACACCCACGTATGCCGCGATCGAAAAGGAGCGATACCATGTACAGAAAACACTATCTGATTGTTTCCGGTTCCATTTTCCTGTTAGTAGCACTCCTGCACATCGCCCGAATCCTGTTCAGCGTGCTGGTTGAGATAGGCGCCTGGATCGTGCCCATGTGGATATCATGGGGAGGTTTTCTTGCAGCCGCGGCATTGTCCCTATGGGCATATAGACTTGCGCGGCAGTAATACCGACAAGTAATTGGTAAAAAGACCTCGTGATCGGTAGCGGCCCACCCATTCATCGGCCGCCGGTGGGAATCCCCCAGGAGTCACGCCCCGGCGTGACATCCCGTCCCGCTCAAGCGGGAACGCGGGGCCAGGGGGCTCTCCCATCCTCCACCCGTACTGCCTTGCAGCAATGATCACGGACTCATCATCACTGCGCAATCATCATCAGCGGCAAGGGAGATGATCGCGTTGACAACCGTATCGCCGAAGGACGGCGTGGGTGACATGGTCTCCTCGTAGGTTCTGCCGATGGGCGAGCCGTTCCATTCCTGGGACGGGACGGCATAGCCGAGGGTGTTGTGCGTCTGCCCGAGGAACATCTTCTGCGGCGCGACGAAGGCGGGCTTGATAGCCATTCCGCCGCTCGTGAGCACTTCAGCAGGCGCGACTGCCACCTGGAGCTGGCACGCATCGGCCGGGCCGAAGCGCAGGTAGGCCACGTCCGTGGCAATGCAGGGATTGCCGATGTAGCCGCCTTCCGGGCAGAGATAGATGATATCGTAATCCAGCCACCCGAAGGCCAATGCGGCCAGGAAAACGGCATTCGTGATCGGAATTCTCTTATTGGCGACTGCATAGACCAGCGGCGGCGT
>DMKB01000362.1:0-4270 GCA_003454665.1 Nitrospiraceae bacterium
TGTATAGCCTAAAGGCCACAGGCAGGATAAATTCTGATGAAAGACTTTTAACATCCTGTTAATTCCGGTTAATATTTTCTTTGTTGTAGACCCGTGGTGTCATAAAGATTTCGATTTTTACCTGATAACAGGCTTTTATCATCCCGTCAATCCTGTTAATCCTGTCTAAAATTAGCTTTTGACTTTTCTGTTATTCTATAATTGATTTCAGTCGATGATTTTTCGAGTGTTCTTGTTTATTGCCGAGTGATCGCTTCAACGGCGCCCACATCTCAACGAGCGTCCCCTTTCCAGGATGTGACTGTATGGACAGCGTTCCCCGGATGAGCCGTACCCGCTCCCGCATACTGCCGAGTCCCAGGCCTGCTTCGTGCCGCACTTTTGCAGTATCAAATCCCTTACCCCCATCCTGGATAGAAAGCAGAATGCCGCTATCATCTACCTTTATGGAAATACGGGCCTCCTTCACTTGCGCGTGCTTTGCAACATTTCTCAGGCCTTCCTGCATGACCCGGTAGAGGCAGAGGGCGACATCGTTGGGTATATGATCGGGTATGTTTTCCGGTGTGCACTGGATCGCAATATCCTCCCGCTTCGAAAAAGCGGCACATTCCGACTCGAATGCGCGGACCAGACCCAGATCATCGAGAATAGAGGGGTGGAGCTGTCTGGACATGCTGTGGACATCTTCGGACACCCCGATCAGTTGTTGTTTCATGTCCTGGAGTTTTTGGAACGTTGGATCAGAAGAATCCTGTAACTGCTGTTCCAGTTTTCCAGCATCGATCGCCAGAACAGCCAGCCTCTGCGTCAGGTCGTCGTGCAGCTCCCGTGACAGCCTGCGAAGCTCCTGTTCCTGAGTCATAATTAGTCTTCCCGCAAGCCTCTGAAGATCTTTTTCTTTCTTCATCAACTCATTTTCCATCTTCCGCTGCTGAGTAATTTCGCGCTGCGTTCCCCACGCTCTCAGGACATGTCCGTTTTCGATGATCCCGACAATGTTGTTGAGGTAGATCCGCTCCTCCCCCTGCCTGGTCAATTCAACGGTCTCGACGTCGACGCATTGATACCGGTCCCGGACAATTTGTTGCATGGACGCAACACTCTGGGGCATTGAAAGGGGCATCATTTCCTCAAGACGTAATCCCCGCAATTCATCTCCCCGCTCATAACCCAACATCCGGGCATAGGCATCGTTGGCCTCCGAAAGGTAAGCGTTTCGGTATAACAGATCGACCTGGTCGTTCTCCGGTGCATCAATGGCTATTGGCTGTTCCAATTCAAAGCACCATATGGCCTCCGTGCTGTTTTGAACAAATGCGCGAAAGCGCTCATCACGCACTTTGATGATTTCTTGGTCCTTCACATGTTCATCTATCTGGGCCTGTAGTTGAACCAGCGTCTCCTGCAACTGGGCGGAGCGTTGTATTACCCGCTCTTCAAGTTCATCATGTGCATCTTGCAACGCATCCCTGCTCCTTTGAAGATTCCTGAAAAGCAGATCGTACGGCCTGCTCATCCCCTTCACCACTATCGCTTTGTAGATAAGGTAAAAGGAAATAATCTTTAAGAAGTGACCTACTAAATTTGAAAGTCCGTAGACATGAATGTAGAAGGTAAAAGCCAGTTCCGAAGCAATGGTTATCCCGATTGAAAGGACCAACAGACGCAATACATCTTTGTCGAATTCCTGTTTTTTTCTCAGGAGCAGGACGATTGATGCGGCGAACATGAGCGCAACGATGTATTCGCTGATTTTTTTGAAGGTCGTGAGTCCCGATCCCTCGATAAAACAGGCAGGGAATATGTTCCAGAAGAAAATGGAACCCACCAGGAGAAATGCGACAGCAGCATAGCCGCTGAATACCAGTGGTATTTTCAGTTTACGTCCAAGGAAAAACGGTGCAATAAAGAGAGAGATACTCTCGACATACCGGGCAGCGATCCACAACTGCGTGGGTGTGTTTGCGTCATTGCCGTGAAACACGCCCATTCCCTTGTAGGCAAGCGTATGGAGGAGATCAAGGCCGCCGACAAAAAAGTAAGCAATGCCGATGAACAGGAGGTATGTGTTGTCGAGAAAACGCCGCGCGTTCAAGGCAATCATGAAAATGCCGGCGGCGATGATGATGCTGAATAATTCGGCAAGGCTGTGGAAAAGGAGGTAACTGTAACGGCTGGACAGGTAGAGTCCGACGAGAGCCCCTGCCCCGCCGATAATTACCGCAGACCTTTCTGAGACCATCTTCATGATTTCCCCTAGTCTCACGAAGAGAATACAGCCTGGACGGGCTGACCTGCTTCTATTCGAGTATCTTGTCGGCAGCCATCTTCTTCATCATAATCTCGACGAACGTGCTTATTTCCTTTTTCACGGCGCCCCGGGGGAACGTCTTGGACAGTGCCGCCCAGATCATTTTTTCCGTCACGGCATCATAGACGTTCGTCTCCAGGTACACCACATCCTGCTCGTAGCTGTAGCTGGGAGCGGCAACATACTGATAGCTTCTTCCGTAAAAGTCATGCATATCGTTGTAGTAGCCGGGGTAAGACACGTATACGCCTCTGGGATAATGTCTGTCAACCGTCTTTTTATCCATTACTCTCGTGATGAGCACGGCATTGACATTCAGCTCTTTTACTGTTGAGAGTAGAACAGCCTTGTCCGGCTTGAACTCCGGCGGAAGGACCCTGAACCCGGAAACGGCATCAATGCCACGCGCTTTGAATTGCCGGTCGAATTCCATTTCGAACAACCTCTTGACCGTCGGTTTCTTGGACATACCGATGATCAGTACCTTCTTCACTGTTCCCGTATACTGTTCATCCTTCCAGCTGCCCGTCAGTTTCGTTGACGCGCAGGAAGTCAATATCAGTGAGAATAGGATAACGAACAGGCTAAGTAGTTTTATTGATTTTATCATGATTGTCTCCCTCAATTCATTCTCCACACCCGGAAAAGCCGGTATCAAATATATTTAGACGGGATTTACAGGATAAAATCTCATAAATAGTTTTTAAAAATCCTGTTAATCTTGTTAATCCTGTCTAAGATTCGCAATGGATTATTTCGTCGTCATCAGTTTCTTTTTAACTCCTGCCCTCAGTACTGTAATGGTTATTTTACTCCCTTTCGGCAAATCGTTTAAACGCCTCTTGATCTTGAGGTAGACGTCTCTTGCAGCGAAGGAAATGCCGTTCACACCGAGGATGATATCACCGCCGACAAGAAACTGGTCATTCCCGATCTGCGCCTCGATGATACCGCCCTTGAGGCCGATCAGGGCCGACGGCGATCCTTTCGCTACCTGTTGCACGAGGACCCCCCGCTTCTGGGGCAAATTGAATATCCCGGCCAGGGTCCCATCCAGCAGATACCCGGCCATACCGCCCCAGAATGACTTCCGGTCAAGCAAGAGCTCTTTTGCGGTATTTGACGAAACGATAAAGCCAAGCCCTTCGAAACCGCCTGACTTGGTAATAATATGACTGACGATGCCGACGACCTCACCTCTCATATTGAACATGGGCCCGCCGGAATTTCCCTCGTTCACGGCAGCATCGGTCTGGAAGAATTCAGCCAGGGAAAAGGTGCCGGTCATGGTGTTCGGCTTGTGGCGGGCGCTGATATGGCCGGCCGTCAGCGTGTAGCTCAGCCCATAGGGAGCACCGATAATGAATATTTCATCACCCGTCGCTACCTTGTTGGAGTCACCCACCTTTGCCACGGCCGTGCCTTTCGGCACCCCTTTTGTTAACTGGAGCAACGCTATATCCGCGACGGGTTCCGAGGCAATGACCTTTGCCGGAGCGCTTTTGCCGTTATGGAAGACAGCAACGATATCGTCGGCCGTCTGAACCACGTGGGCCGCCGTCAGGATCTTCCCGTCCTTTGATATCAGGACACCGGACCCCAGTCCGGGAGCAGAGACTTCTTCCCGGTCCGACAATTGAATGGTTTCTTCCGTCATCAGTACGACGACGGACGGCTTTGCCCGTTTGAAGACGCTTTTGAGAGAGGCGGCTTCCACCTTCATCCCGTGACCTGCAACGAGAACAGCCAGAGCAATAAATAGGAGGCGAATGTTCATTAGTATACTCCTCACCCGGACAGGCCGGAAGCAAAATCATTTTACCACGAAGGTCGCGAAGAGCTCGCAAAGAAAGACCAATAAATTTAGACAGGATTAATAGCCTAAAGGCCACAGGCAGGATATGGAACCGAATGAATCTGCTTCTGCTATCATTTTCCTGACTACTGACTACTGAC
>DMKB01000362.1:4298-7737 GCA_003454665.1 Nitrospiraceae bacterium
TGATCTGTTATCCTTTTCCTGTCTCCTGTCTCCTGTCTACTGCCTCTACAGACTTACCCACTGGCCCACGGTTTCCGCCGCTTTGGAAGCATTAAAGTGTTCCTTGAAGATCCGGAAGTAAAACAGTTCTTCCTTGCTCCGTACGATGGGGTATTTTTCCCGCTCTGCTTCAAAATCCTCGTCACTGATCACGTTCTCAAAATAGGCCGGCAGAATATCGGCTGATCCCGATCCCTGGGAAAACTCCTGTTTGAGACGCCATACGACGGATTCAGGCAAATCTTTTTCGAAGGCCTTCCTGAATATCCACTTTTCTACCTTTTTGTCCTCCTCTGATTTCACCTTATGCTCCGGAGGTATCGACAGGGCGTAGTCCAGCAGCTCGCCCGATATCAGGGGCGCTACTACGCGCAGGGAGTTGCACATGTTCATGCGGTCGAGACGGAGAGACGCATTGTTGTGCAGGTAGCCGAGGCAGTTTATCTGGTTCTTGAATATCTCCTCCATCGGCAGTTCCTTCAAAAAAGAATAGCCGCAGAATATCTCGTCTCCACCTTCACCGGAGAGTAGTACTTCGATGCCCTGTTCCTTCGCATACCGGGAGATGAGGTAGTTCGAAACAGAGCTTCGCACGAGCGAGGGATCGAATGATTCGAGGTAATAGATGACGTCAGGCAGGACTTCGAGAATCTGATCGAGACCGATGATCACCTCATGATGGTCCGTGTCCAGGTGCTTTGCTACGATACGAGCATTCAGGATATCATTGCTTTCGCCCACGCCCAGCGCAAAGGTCTTGAGCCGTGCATCTTTTCCGAACCGCTCTTTATATGTTCTGCTCGCCAGGGACGCGATCACGCTGCTGTCGATCCCGCCGCTGAGCAGGCTTCCCGTGGGAGCGGAAAAATCAATCCTGTTGTGAAAGCTGCGGCTGATGATGTCCCGGATGTCTACCATCATCTTTTCAACGTCGGTGTGCATTTCTTCCGGCGGGCTCGTGGGCAGTTCCGCGAAAGGAGTCAGTTTTCCGCTTGTGTCCATGGTGTGGCCGGCCGGGAATTCATATACCTCGTCCGAAAGCTGCAGAATACTCTTGAGCTCGCTCGCGAAATAGATCGTGCCGTTCCTTCTTGTATAGAAAAGAGTCTTGATGCCGAGGAGGTCTCTGGCGGCAAGGAAGTCCTTCCCATCAGATATGACAAAGGAAAAAATGGCATCGTTCAGTGAACGGGGCATGGTGCTCCCCTGTTTCTTATACAGATCGAGCAGTAATCGCTCTTCGGTAAAGGGACCGCCGTCTGTTCCGTTGGTTCGCGCAAGCTCCATACCGTTGCCCATCTGGCCGTCGTAGCAGATCCGCAGGGCTCCCCCATTGTTCTCGCTGAGAGGATATTTCTGTCCATTCTGCGAGACCGCGCCGTCTGCCCGCAGGTAGTTCTGGGCCATGATTACCTGATTATGCTCAATAGTTCCATCGGCATGCGGGCCGCGGTGCTTTATTGTCTTGAACATGGTTTCCACTGCACTGCGGTCCGGTGATCCAAATGCTACGACAAATCCACCCATGGGTACCCTCCGATGCTTCTGTATAGTCAGTAGTTAGTAGTCAGGAGTCAGGAGTCAGGAAAATGATAACAAAAAAAGATTCACTCGGTTCCATATCCTGCCTGTGGCCTTTAGGCTATTAATCCTGTCTAAATATCTTGCCCTTTCCTTGCTAATTCTAAACCGGTCGTTCCGCCCATCTCGCTACATTCGAGAGAATAATGCCCGGCTGCTCGAACACGTCCTGAAAAATCTTGAAGTAGGAATACTCTTCGTTGGACCTGATGTCGACGGCTGCGTCCACATTCTTTACGCCGACCTTTCCGTTCTTCTTCGCTATCCGGTCCTGGATCTGGACTATGCCGCTTCCTTCGTCAAACTGCTCCTTGACGCGCCAGACGATCTCCTTCGGCAACAGGTCCTCGAAGGCCTTTCTGAGGACCCACTTTTCCACGCGGTCCTGGCCGTAGAGCTTCAGTTCCGGCGGAATGGTCTGGGCAAGCTCGATGGACTTCAGGTCCAGGAAGGGCACCCGCCCTTCAATGGAGTGGGCCATGGTCATCCGGTCCACCCGCTGGAGATTGATGTTGTGGAGCGACGACACAGACCGGCGAAGCTCGCGATTCAGCACATCAGCATCGTGGATGTCCTTGTAATAGGTATACCCTGCGAAGAGTTCGTCGGCGCCCTCTCCCGTCAGAATGACCTTGACATAATCAGAGGCGATGCGCGACGTAAAGTAACAGGGAATGGCGCTCCGGACGAGGTCCTGGTCAAAGGACTCAAGATAGTAGATGATGTCCGGCAGTTTCTCGTTAATCTCTTTTTCCGTAAGAATATGCTCATGGTGAATGCTGCCGATATGCTTTGCCACAATCCTTGCCGCTTCAATGTCACGACTGCCTTCGGTGCCGACGGAGAAGGTATGGAGTTCTTTCAGATGCTGCCTGGCTATTGCAGCGATGATACTGCTGTCAAGGCCGCCGGACAGGAAGGCGCCTACGGGCACATCGCTCATGAGCCGCTTTATGACTGACTGTTCCACGGTCTCCCGTATGAGCCTGATGTGCTCCTTGAGGGAACGGGTCTCGAGGGAGCGCTCCGGTACGGTGTAGAACGTTTTGAACCCCTTTTTGGAATGGTAGCAGGTCCCGGGAGGAAATTCCTTGACCGTGTCGCAGAATGGCGACAATGATTTGATCTCTGATGAAAACAGCAGGGAATCGTCCTTCTCTCCGTAATAGAGGGGCTTGATGCCGATGGGATCGCGCGCCGCGAAGAGATTCTTGTCATCGGCAACGATGAAAGAGTACATGCCGTCGAGATGGGAAACCGTGTCCATGCCGTGGTCTTCGTAGAGATGCAGGATGGCCTCGCTGTCGTTCTTCGTTCCGAACTGATGGCGCTTCGACAGTTCCGGATAGAGCTTCGGGAAGTTGTATATCTCACCGTTCGCTACGACGGCCTTTGTTTTGTCCTCGTTAAAAATAGGCTGGCGCCCGCCCTCGGGGTCCATGATGCTCAGCCTCGTGTGTCCGAGCACGCCGTGGCCTGCGGGAGACACGAACACACCGGTGTCGTCGGGACCCCGGTGGCTGAGGGACTCCATCATGCTCTTGACTGTTTCGACATCCTCAGTGTTCCATATTCCTGTTATACCGCACATACAATAACCTGCTTTCTTAAGTTTGAAACCACGGGTCTACAACAAAGCGAATCTTAGACAGGATTAACAGGATGATAAAATCCTTATATCCGATTTTAATTTGTCCCGCCATGGCGGGATTGGTATCCTGCCAGTGGTCATTCAGGCTATACATCCTGTCAAAAATAGAAATTCACATGCAAGTACAATTCCACAACAAGGCTAATCTTAGACAGGATTAACAAGATT
>DMKB01000331.1 GCA_003454665.1 Nitrospiraceae bacterium
AAATCGACGATAGCGGACATCCTTGCCCCCATGCTGATGGCAAAGGGAAAGAAAGTAACTGTCCTCGACGGCGATGTGGTTCGCACCCATTTGTCAAAGGGGCTGAGTTTCTCGAAAGAAGACCGCATAACCAATATTATCCGGATAGGCTTCGTGGCATCGGAGATCGCGAAGCACAACGGCGTTGCGCTGTGTGCCCTCATCAGCCCCTATGTCGCGGCGCGGGATGAAGCGCGCTCCATGGTCGGCGACGGCAATTTTATAGAGGTTTTTGTCGACACGCCGATCGAGGTGTGCCGGCAACGGGACGTAAAAGGGCTGTACGAGCAGGCAATGCGGGGCAAGATCAAGAGCTTCACCGGGATAGATCACGACTATGAACCTCCCCAGTCACCGGAGATCTGCATTCGGGCCGCTGAGATGACGGCTGAGGAGAGTGCGCGCAGGATCATGGGAGTGCTGGAAGAAAAAGGATTCATCGCAAAAAAGGCAACAGTCGAGCAGGAATATAAGAATACCGGAGCGACAAGCGCCATTAAAAACTGAATAACGCCACGCTCAAAATTATCCCCTGGATCACCATCCAGAGGTTCACCGCAGGCCGGAGCGGGAAAAGAGCATCATGCCCTGGTCGTCAGCGTTCGTCCCCTGCCACACTTATTCAGACCTATCAGAATATCGCCAATCCCGCCTCCCGAGGTCCCGGGTTGCATCCAGGCGGTACGCGGTTTTTACCTACCGCCGCCCATACCGTCCGACGAGCTCTGCCTGATCGAGAATATGCCCCTCCATGGCATCCTCGAGTCCCGCCCTGGTTGTATCCGGGCCGAGGTCGAGGGATGTGTTGAGAGCGTAGAGCCTGAAGAAATACCGGTGCGTTCCCGACGGCGGGCAGGGTCCTCCGTAGCCGGGGTTCTGAAAATCATTCACCCCCTGGGAGGCTTCCGGGGGAACAGTGTCCTCCCTGATTGCCTTCGTGGCCGGCTGGATGTTCCATACAACCCAGTGCACCCAGGTCGCGCCCGGCGCATCAGGATCGTCCATGATGAGGGCCAGGGATTGTGCGTTCGCCGGGACGCCTTCGATTACCAGCAGAGGGTTCACGTTCGGCCCGTCGCAGGTGTATTTTGACGGTATGGGTCCGCCAGGCTTGAATGCTGTACTCGATATGGTGAATGTACCCATGGCTGTCGCCTCCCTCGCATGACCGTGCAAAACACCTATCGCACTCTCTGCGCTTCGCCAACTGGAATGTGGATGATTTGCCAGGAACAGGAAAAGACGCCTGGAAGAAATGAATTTCCTTAACGTATTATATCACAGGATCAAAGGACCTATCACGAAGGGAAGAACAGGGCATCGCCGGGTCTGCAAGGGATAAAAGGGGGGACGCCGGCGCGTCTGCAAGGCAACAAGCACCCTGAGACGCGCGGGCGTCGGGGGGGGACGTATTATGCCGCCATCATGGCGACTGAATCATCGCGGATCTGGAAGCGGCCGACGGTATCGCGGAGCTTTTTCGCCTGCGAGGCAAGCTGGTCTGCCGAGGCGGAAAGCTCCGTCGAACTCGAAGCGTTCTGCTGAATCATGTCGCGTATTCTCTCGATCGATTTTACGACCTGCTCAACACCGGCGGACTGCTCTTCCGCCGAGGCGCTGATCGTCTGCGTAAGTTCGTTTAACGTGGTCAGGGCCTTGATGATCTGGTCGCCGCCTGCGGATTGCTCGCTCGTGGCGATACCGATCTCGGAGCTGTATTTCGCCACTTCTTCCACGGAGTCTTCGATGTGCGAGAGCGTATCCGACACGTCCCTGCGGCCCTGATCAAGCTCACCCTGCACGGTCGCCAGGCTGCTGTCCATATGCTTGACGGCATTTTGTGACTCCTTCTGGATGCCTTTGATCAGGTCATTGATTTCCTTGGTAGAGACCGCAGAACGCTCGGCCAGCTTCCGCACTTCCTCGGCAACCACGGCAAACCCGAGGCCCTGATCGCCCGCCTTTGCCGCCTCGATCGCGGCATTCAGGGCGAGGAGGTTCGTCTGCTCTGCTATATCGTCGATTACCTCGACGATGGCGCCGATGTCCTCGATCTTCGTACTGAGAGAGCTTACGGTACCTGCTACGCTCCGGATGGCCTTGTCGATCTCCTCCATGCCGGCGGCGGATTTGTTCACCGCCGTTCTTCCCTGGTTTGTCGCTTCACGGGATTTCTGAGAGATTGCAACCAGCCGGTTTACGTTTTCCGCGACACGCTTGATCGAGACGATCATTTGCTCGATGGACGATGAGGTTTCGTTTACCGAGGCCGCCTGTGACTGGGTATTCTTTGCAACGCTCGAGGCGTTCGTGGCCATTTCGTGCATGGTAGCCGTTATTTCCTCGATGGCCGCGGCGGCGTTCTCGTTGTTTTTGGACGCCTCTTCCGCCATGGAAGCAAGCTGTCCGCTGGCCGCGGTAATTTCCTGTGAGTTTACGCGAACACGGGAGACAATGTCCTGTAATCCACTCGTCATTTGCTGGAACGAGCGGCCCAGGTAATCCTGGTCCGACCGCGTCGTTACCTCTCTGCGCAGCTCACCCTGAGAGATCTCGCCTGCCGCTTCGCCGATACCTTTTAAATATATCGACATATCATTAAAGCTGCGCATCAAGCTGCCGATTTCGTCCCGGGAAGAGTAGTCGACTTTCTGGAATATTTCACCCTGGGCAATCCTCTGTGAAATTTCCGTGAGTTTACTGATTGGATTCAAAATGATCTTCCGTGAGGTGACAAAGAGCGCGAAGCCCAGCAGCACCGCCATGATTACGTTTACGGCGATAACAAAAACGACGGTCTTGAGAATCTGCCGGCGGATGTTGTATGCCGACATGCCGATGGTAATCGACCCGAGCACTTCACTGTCCTGTGTCTCTATCGGGATAGAGAATGCAGAGACCAGCCCGGTTTCCTTGACCGCCACGATTATATCCGAAAGCTCGGCGTCCTCGGAAAACGATGCAATAATGGTCTTGAGCCCCGGCGCCTGGAAATTGATCCCGGCACTGGTGGATGTCAGTATCGTGTCCTCGGCATCCATCACGAAGGCATACGCGACCTCCTGGTCCATGTTGACTTCCTGGACGATCGAGTCGAGATAGATATAGTCCTGCAGGATCAGCTGTTCCTTGCTGATTTTGGCCATGTACGATCCCAGGCTTCTTCCCTTTTCCAGCAGAGACTGCATGAGGAGTTGTCGCTCGTTCAAGGCAATGGACACGCTCCCCGCCACGGCGGCTATGAACATGATGACGAACATTACGCTCAAAAATTTGAACTGGATGCTTTCTTGAAACCGCTTCTTGAACATAGGATTCCTCCTGATTCACGGTGAGTACGGGAGCAAAACACCTGCCATCATGAGCTTTCGGCATTACTCTGGTTAATCAGATTGTGCAGCCTGATGGGCACTGAACTCAGCTGACCGCCAACTGTGTTGTTTACAATGCAAAATAGCTGCCATGTCTATTCCTTTGTTATATTAATGAGTTAGCGGCACAAGTTTTTTCTGCTCTGTCGAATTTCGAACGGTCAAGAGATAGACTCAGGGCAACGAAAAGTGTTAACAAATTGAAAAAATAGCCTTTTCAGACTGTCGTATTCTGGACGGCTTATAAAGGGGGCCCTATGTCACCGTCTGCTTCTCACAGCCGCCCCTCAGCCTGAGCGGTACATAGGTGAGATCCTTCGGCCCCTGATAGATGAACGGGGGGACAATTTTCTTATTGCCTTCGAGCTGTTCGATAACGTGCGCCGACCAACCGACTGTCCGCGCAACGGTAAAAAGCGGGGTTGAGAGGTCCGTGGGAAAGCCGAGCATATGGAGGACAGAGGCGGTATACGGATTTATGTTGCGGTCAAGGCCCATCTCCTGCAGCATGATCTGCTCAAGTTCGCCGCACCGGTCGTGCCAACGCGTGTCGCCCGTCTTTTCGGCAAGGAGCCGGCTCAGGCTTTTCATGATACGTGACCGGGCGTCGCTGTGCTCATACAGTCCACACCCGCCCTCCAGGACGCCTCTCTGACCAGCGAAGGAATTCATTTCACTTGTTTCAGCGCCGGCCTTGCCAGGGATGCGCTGCAGCATGCGCGTGGTCTGTTCATGCCCACCCCTGTCCAACCGGCCCTGGAGTGAACTGATCGCCGCGGCTATTGCAGAATGATAATCAGCGAAGGAGGATGCGGCAACCCTGACCACGAAACTGGAAACATCGGATTCGTGCTCTGCATAGAGAATAAGAATCGTGTCCAGAATGTGTACCGCATCCTCATCCGGGCCGTAGCCTGAAAGCATATAGAGTAAATTTTGGGCGCAGGTAAACTTGCTCACCGGATGTATCGGCTCCTGATACTGCATCAGGCGACACCGGGCGGCAAGAATCGTCGGAAGCTTTGCGATGGTCCGCACGGCCTTGCGAAGAAGCGCTCCCCGGGAGTGCTTGGTTGTGTCGGGATCCACGGCGCCGAGAAATGCTACGGCGGTGTGCAACACATCCATAAACGATGCCTGGGGAGGGATGCGCCTGATCATATCCAGGAGCTCAGCCGGCAGTTCCCGGCTGTTTGTCAGATCATCCAGAAAGGCGGCAAGTTCATCAATATCCGGGAGCCTTCCATGGAGCAGCAAATACACAACTTCTTCATATGAAGAGTGCTCGACAAGGGAAAGGATATTGTATCCCCGATAGGTGAGCTTACCCTGGTCCGGTTCGCTACAGCTGATAGCGGTGACTGCCTGCAGGTCATCGTCTGCATGAGGAAAGGATACCGCGCTCATAAAGGTCTCCTGAGTGTTTTCTGTGTTACATCCTTTCCGCTACAGCTCTGCAAAAAATTTGCCAGGGACTAACACAATGATTTTATGGGTTTGATGGGGGGGGGCACTCATTGCCAAGGGTCGGAATCGGTCAGGAGATAGTGCTTTTATCTCAAGAATACAGGAAGATAAGACGCACCGTCTTCAGAGTCGCGTCTTGGACAGGGCGCTGGAAGGGGGTAAGGTTTGTTAATCGAGGTCCTTAATGGCCGCGGCAAGCAGCGGGAACATGATTTCATGATGGCCGGTGATGGCAAAGCCCCTGCCACCCTCCAGCGTGGGACGACGCACGACATTCGTCGAAGGCCGGTAATGCTGGATGAAGTCCATGTTCACCGTCGTGAAGTGCTGCAGCGTGTGGCCGAGGTTGCGGCATAGGGTAACGGCTTTCAGGAAGATTTCGGGGAGAAGGACAGCGGAGCCGAGGTTTATATAGACACCGCCTTCCAGTTCTGAGACCAGGGAGCAGAATCTGACAAAATCCTTCTGCGCTGCCGCGCCCGTGGCCTGCCCGTCAAAGGACGGATGCATATGAATAATATCGGTGCCGATGGCGATATGGACCGTCACCGGGATGCCGAGGCGGGCCCCTGCGGCGAGCAGGCTCTTCTCTTTGTAGGGAAAAGCGCCGTCATCAATCAGTTTTCCGACGGCTTCACCGATCCCCCCGGCTGACGCCGACCGGATGGCCTGATTGAGCATGGCGCCGGTCTCTTCGGCCATGCCGAAGGCGCCGCTCAGGATCTCTTTATCGACGTCCTCGGAAGTCTGACCGATGAAGGCAAGTTCAAAGTCATGAATGATTCCGGCGCCGTTCAGAGACAGGCTGGTAATCATGCCGCTTTCCATCAGGTCGATAATGACGGGACTGAGTCCAACCTTGATGGAGTGAGCTCCCATGCCGAGCATGACCGGCTTGTTGTCCTTCCGGGCCTGGACAACGGCTGCGGCAACGTCCTGTATGCCTTTCGCGGCGAGGATTTTCGGAAGGGACGAGAAAAACTCCTTGAAGCTGGCGCCCTTGCGGTGCGGCCGGGAAAAATCGTCTATCTGGACCTTACTGGCGCGGTCCTTCAGAGAGTACGTCCGTAGTTTGCTTATGTCGAGCTCTTTCATAACGGGGTCTAGGGCCTGGGCGCCGGCCTCCCGAACAGCTCTTCGTCTACGAGCTGGCAGATGGTGTGGCCGAGCGTATTGTGGACTTCCTGGATGCGCGGCGTGTGCTTTGTCGGGACCGTGAATACCTGTTCAGCCACCTGGGCCAGCTTGCCACCGTTCCCTCCCGTGAATCCAACGGTGCGCATCCCGTTCTTCTTGGCAACGTCCACGGCCTTGATGACGTTCGGCGAATTGCCGCTCGTGCTTATGGCGATCACGATGTCGCCCTCCTGTCCCAGCGCCGACAGCTGCTTTGCAAATACCTCTGCATAGTCGTAGTCATTGCTGATGCTCGTCAGGACGGCAACGTCGGTATTCAGCGCAATCGCGGGGAGGGGGGGGCGTTCCATGAGAAAGCGGTTTACAAATTCCGCGGCAATGTGCGAGGCGTCCGTGGCACTGCCGCCGTTCCCGAAGAGAAGCACCTTTTTCCCCTCGCGGAAGGCCTGTACGATGAGCTGCACAACCGCTTCGATTTTATCGGCATTCTCCCTGCTGAATGCGATGTTCACCTGCGCACTTTCGTCGAATATCTGGTGGATCCGTTCCTTCATGCGGTACTCCGGACAGAAAAAAGATGAGCCATTATATGCCATGAGGTACAAAAGTCAAGGCAAAAGCAGGTTGCCAAGGGGCACCGGGCCTGGATGCGGGGTATGACGGCAGTGCGGAGAATGCATGTGCTACCCAGGGGAGTGAATTCCGCTCTCCGGTACCGGTGTCGTCCAGCTTTCATGACACGGTCACACTTGATCTCGGCAGTATCGAGACAAAGACTAGAGAAGGACAGCGGGTTGTTTCTTTTCCAAACCCCGCACGTCCCCGGATGCGGCC
>DMKB01000384.1 GCA_003454665.1 Nitrospiraceae bacterium
CCAGAATGATATAGTTATTGTACGTTGTACCGTTCGGTGTGATATACCCGTGAAAATCACGAACCGCCCAGTCAATAGCACCGACCCAGTGAATGCCCGGTTTAATCTCTACTGCACCCATGATAAACCCTCCCGTGGTACGATCATTTCCACCAAGGAACAGACAGCGAAGACAACGCGTCAGCGCTGAACCGTGGAATGAGGCGTCGACAGTATTCTGGTAAACAACAAGAAATGCAAGGGGACAAATCTAACGCGGTTAACAGTTGTTGCAACAACGAGCGCGATACCGCCTCATAATAACAAAACGCTACGGACAATGATCTCAAATGCGGCCCGAAGATCCGAGACTCTGCTGCTACGATTTCGCTTTTTTCTTACATGCCGCACAGTACCCGAAGAATTCGACATGACTGTCGACGACAGAACACTCCTTCACTGCCGATTTCGGAAGGGCGATCCTGATCTCGTCCATGACGTCAACGATCCGTTTGCATTTCAGGCAGATAAAATGATGGTGTGTCGCCGTGTTCGGATCATACCGCCGCCGGTCAGGATCGATCCCGAGCTCCTTCAGGGATCCGGCTTTCGTGAGTGCATGGAGTGTATTATAGACGGTTGCGAAGGACATGGACTGATATTTTTTTGATACGGCCTTATAGACCTGCTCTGCTGATGGGTGAGAGGTGTTCCCATCCAGAAAATCAAGAATAGCAAGGCGCTGCGGGGTACGCTTGAGGCCGTCACCCAGGCCTTTCAAGGCCGGTTTTTTCTTCTGTTTTTTCATGATTTGGAATGATTATATGTTAAAAAGGCCGCCCCTGTCAAGGGCTTTTTCCCATCCAGAAAATCAAAAAGGCAGGCCCCGGGGGACTGCCTTCGATTTTTCGGTACGAAATAGATTTGCCCATGGCTGCAACACTCCCTCACTTCTGGCCGTGTCTCTCCGCCACCTGAATCCTGGTAAGGGCCCGGAGAAGCTCAACGCGGGCCTTCTCGTAATCGTGCTCTTCGAGCTGTTCTTGCAGGGCCTTCTCGGCGCGTTCCTTTGCGACTTTGGCCTCTTCGAGATCGATCTCCGAAGCCCGATCAGCCCCTTCCGCAAGGATAATGACCCTGTTCGGACCGACTTCGGCATAGCCCCAGTCTACAGCCAGGTAATGCCAGTCATTTGCCTCACGATACGAGAGGACCCCGGATTTGAGCGTGGTCAGAAACGCCGCGTGTCCGGGCAGGATACCGAACTCACCCTCGCTTCCCGGCGCGACCACCTCGTCCACCCGCTCCGAGCGTACGACCTGGCGGCTCGGCGCAACAATCTCAAGAAGCATTTTCCCTTTTTCAGCTACCATTGGCTTGTTCCAATCCTTATCACTCATGTTTTATGAGCTCGATAGTATAATGTACGCTACCGTTACTTCTTTCCCATAAGGGTCTTCGCTCTCTCATGAACCTCTTCAATCGGGCCGACCATGTAGAACGCCTGCTCCGGATAGTCATCGAGCCGGCCTTCTATGATCTCCTTAAATCCCTTGATTGTTTCTTTCAGCGGTACGTATTTACCCGGCGTGCCGGTGAATGCCTCGGCAACCTGGAAGGGCTGCGACAGGAACCGCTGGATTTTCCTTGCCCGCGCGACGGAGAGTTTGTCCTCTTCCGACAATTCATCCATACCGAGAATGGCAATAATGTCCTGGAGCTCCCGATATCGCTGGAGCACAAGCTGTACCTGACGCGCCGTTTCGTAATGTTCCTCGCCCAGAATCCGCGGATCAAGCATCCGCGAGGTGGAGTCGAGGGGGTCGACGGCAGGGTAGATGCCGAGCTCGGCAATCTGCCTCGAGAGCACCGTCGTAGCGTCGAGGTGCGCAAACGCCGTGGCAGGCGCAGGGTCCGTCAAGTCATCGGCCGGCACATAGATGGCCTGCACGGACGTGATGGATCCTTTTTTGGTCGACGTAATACGCTCCTGGAGGGTCCCCATCTCCGTGCCGAGCGTGGGCTGATAGCCCACTGCCGAAGGCATGCGGCCGAGCAGGGCTGACACCTCGGAACCCGCCTGGGTGAACCGGAATATATTGTCGACGAACAGGAGCACGTCCTGACCCATGGCGTCGCGGAAATACTCGGCAACCGTAAGGGCCGAAAGACCGACCCGCAGCCGGGCTCCGGGCGGCTCATTCATCTGGCCGTAGACCAGGGCCGTTCTTTCGATAACACCGGACTCTTTCATCTCGAGCCAGAGATCGTTCCCCTCACGGGTTCGCTCTCCCACGCCGGCAAACACCGAGTAGCCACCGTGCTGCTTGGCCACGTTGTTGATGAGTTCCATGATGAGCACGGTTTTTCCCACACCGGCGCCGCCGAAGAGCCCGGTCTTTCCACCCTTGGTATAGGGCGCGAGCAGATCGATGACCTTGATGCCCGTTTCAAAGAGCTGCTTCGACGGGTCCAGGTCTTCAAGAAGCGGCGCGGGACGATGGATAGGAAGCGTCTCACTGGTCTTGATCGGCCCCATCTGGTCCACGGGCTCGCCGATCACGTTCATGATCCGGCCGAGCGCCTCCTTGCCGACGGGCATGGAAATGGGTTTGCCGGTGTCATTCACGTCTATGCCGCGCACGAGACCGTCGGTTGACGACATGGCCACCGTCCGCACCCGGTTTTCTCCCAGGTGCTGTGCGACCTCGAGCGTCAGTTTGATCTCAGGAGAACCTTGTTCCTTATTCTCCGGCTGTTCGATCCTGAGGGCGTTCATCAATTGAGGAAGATTCCCGACGGGGAATTCGCAGTCCACCACCGCTCCCATCACCTGTACAATCTTTCCTGTGCTCATCACTAACCCCCTGTTGGAGACATTCCAGGAATGTCTCATTGCAAATTAAAAATTGTAAAATGCAAAATATCACTGAAAAAATAATTTTGCATTTTGCACTTCTTATTTATCACTCTGCATTGAATGCTACTTCAATGCTTCAGCGCCGCCCACGATTTCGGAAATTTCCTTCGTGATCATGGCCTGGCGGGTCTTGTTGAATTTCAGCGTCAATCGCCCGATCATGTCCTTTGCATTTCTCGTCGCCGAGTCCATGGCGGTCATGCGGGCGCCCACTTCACTCGCCTGGCTCTCCAGGAGTGATCGATAGACCTGCACCTCAATATGCTTCGGCAGGATCGATCCCAGGATCGCCTCAGCCGACGGTTCGTAGAGATAATCCACGGCCCGCATGAAGGGATCACTCTCTTCCGGCGGTTCTACGGGCAGAAGCTTCTCGAGCGTGACTTTCTGGGTAATAACACTCTTGAATTCATTGTAGAGAAGGTATACGTCATCAGTCTCGGACGCGATAAACTGCTCGACGACATACTGACCGATGGGCGCAGCCGTTTCATAGCCTATGGTCCCGAGGCCCATCCACACCTTCCCGAGCTTGTACTCTCGCTTACGGAAAAAATCTCTTGCCTTCCGCCCGACGATATCAACGGTGACGTCCTTGCCCTCTGCCTGGAACTGCTTGATGGTCTCAACGGCATGGCGAAGGATGCTCGTGTTATACGCGCCGCACAGGCCGCGGTCCGACGTGAGCACGAGGAGCGTAACACGGTTCGGCTCGCGCTTCGCCAGGAGCGGATGCTGCACTCGCTCGGCACTGGTGGCCAGGTTTGCAATCACGGCGAGCATCTTCCGCGCATAAGGCCGGGCGGCGATCACCCGTTCCTGGGCACGGCGCAGCTTTGCGGCAGCCACCATCTTCATGGCGCTCGTAATCTGCTGGGTCTTTTTGACGCTCGTTATTTTTCTTTGAATATCTCGTAAGCTCGGCATAGTTCCTCAAATCCTAAATTCGACTATCGAAATCCGAAATAACTTCCCACGGTGGAACAGCGGTTTTTTTTGCATTCTCATCTTGCGATTTCGAAATTACTTCGAGTTTCGGATTCAATTTCGCGTTTGCTATTAAGCCGAAAACGTTCCTTTGAACTCTTCGACCACTGACTTGATGCGGCCCTTTAGGTCGTCGTCCAGCTGCTTCTTGGTTGCGATATCTTCGAGGAGCGCCGGATGTTTTGACGCGACGAACCGGACCAACTCCTCTTCGAACTTCTTGAGGGCGGTGACCGGAATATCGTCCACGTAGCCGTTCGTGCCCGCGAAGATCACGAGAACCTGCTGAGCCACGGAGAGCGGCGCATATTGATCCTGCTTCAGGAGCTCCACCATCCGCTGGCCCCTGCTCAACTGGTCACGCGTGGCCTTGTCGAGATCGCTGCCGAACTGCGAAAAAGCCGCCAGTTCACGGTACTGCGCGAGGTCGAGCCTCAGCGTTCCGGCAACCTGCTTCATGGCCTTGATCTGGGCGCTTCCCCCCACTCGGGAGACGGACAGACCGACGTTGATCGCCGGCCTCACGCCTGAATAGAACAGGTCGGCTTCGAGGAATATCTGCCCGTCTGTAATCGAGATCACGTTCGTCGGGATGTAGGCAGACAAGTCGCCTGCCTGGGTCTCGATGATCGGAAGCGCCGTGAGCGACCCGCCGCCGAGTTCGTCCGAGAGCTTTGCCGCGCGCTCAAGGAGCCGCGAATGAAGGTAAAACACGTCTCCGGGGTATGCCTCGCGGCCGGGCGGCCTGCGGAGCAGCAGTGAAACCTGGCGGTAGGCCGTTGCCTGCTTCGAAAGGTCGTCATAGATGATGACCGCGTGCCTGCCTTTGTCGCGAAAATATTCCCCGATGGTACAGCCGGTGTAGGGCGAAATGAACTGGAGCGGCGCCGGGTCGGAAGCAGTGGCCGCGACAACGATGGTATACTCCATCGCCCCGTGCTCCTCCAGGGTCTTCACCACCTGCGCCACGGTTGAACGCTTCTGGCCGATGGCCACATAGATGCAGATGACATCCTGGCCTTTTTGATTGATGATCGTGTCAACAGCCACCGCGGTCTTTCCGGTCTGGCGGTCGCCGATGATCAGTTCGCGCTGTCCGCGGCCGATGGGAATCATGGCATCAATGGCCTTGAGGCCGGTCTGGAGCGGCTCGCGCACGGGCTGGCGTTTCACGATACCAGGCGCGATCACTTCGATGCGCCGCTGTTCTTTCGATTCAATGGGGCCCTTGCCGTCCACCGGCTGGCCGATACCGTCCACCACCCGGCCGATAATGGCATCACCCACCGGAACTTCAGCGATCTTCTTGGTCCGCTTGACCAGATCGCCCTCGCGGATCTGGGTGTCGTCGCCCATGAGCACCGCACCGACGTTCTCCTCTTCGAGGTTCAGCGCCATGCCCATCACCCCGCCGGGGAATTCCAGCAGTTCTCCTGCCATGACGTGGTCAAGTCCGTAGACCTTGGCGATACCGTCACCAACGGTGATGACCGTGCCGACTTCGGCAACTTCAACCGCCTTTTCAAAACCCGATATTTTCTTTTTAATAATCTCGCTGATTTCCTGTGCCTTAATCTGCATCGTAAAGGGCTCCTTCTCTGAATTACATTTCAAAACCGTGCCACACACGGATCGACGAAGTGAAACCCGTCTTTTTTCGCTGCGCCTCCGCGGTCTATCGTGTTTATTTCATGAACCGCTCTCTCATTTTATCGAGCTGGTTCTTGATCGTCCCGTCGTAGATCACACTGCCGATCCGGGCCGTTGCCCCGCCGATGACCGCCGGGTCGACCTGCGCATCGATTTCCACGTCCCTGCCCGTGATCTTCTCGAGCTTCTTTTTTATGCCTGCCAGGTCCGCCGGGGCAACGGGCACTGCCGTCGTCAGCTTGACCGACGCCCGATTCTGCCGCTCTGCGAGCAGTTCCTCGAACGCCTGGTGTACTTCGCGCACATACCGGATCCTGCCGCTCTCGGCAAGATATTCGATAAACCGCTGCGTTTCCTTCTGCAGTTTCAGCCGCGTCGAGAGTTCCTGTATGACGGCCTTCTTATCATCGGGAGCAAAGGCAGGGCTGACGAACAGTTTCTGGACACGGGGCTGCGACTCGATAGCGCCCATAAAGGAATTGAGGTCCGCCCGCACCTTGTCGACGATCTTCTTCTCTTCGCTCAACTCCACCAAGGCCTTGGCATACCGCTTCGCTATGATCCCGATCACTTCTTGCCTCCTACGCCGGAAATATAGTCTTTCATGATACGCTCGTGGTCCTTCTTGTCCATCTTTTCCTTGATCGTTCCTTCGGCGAGATCTATGGCGAGGAGCGATGCCTCAACGGAGAGGGCGGTCTTGGCCTTCTCAACTTCCATCTCGATCCCGGACTTGGCCTGCGCCTGAATGTCCTGCACGATTCTGGCGCCTTCCTCGCCCAAGGCCTCCTTGTCCTTCTCTCCCCGGACGCGGGCATCTTCCACCATCCTGCCGGCCTCTGCTTCGCCGTCCTTCAGTTTCTGCTCGATATCGACAAGCGCTTTAATCGCCTGCTCCCGGGCCTCTTTGGACTCTTCGATCGCCTTTTTGATCTCCGCCGTGCGACTGGTAAAAAAATCCCGCGCCGGCTTTCTGAGGACGATAAAGAGGAAAAGGGCTAGAATACCGAAGTTCACGAGACGGGGGAGCCAGTCACCGCGAAAGGTTATTGCTTCCTGCCCTTCTGCGCCGCCCGACGCGTATACGACGGCGCCGTATGCCGTAATGATCACTGCGTACAGAATGGATAGTAGTATTGTTTTCCTGCGATCTGCCATGTTCCCGTCCTGCCTCTCCACGCCTATACTGCCCTTCCGAGCAACGTGGAGGAAATGTCCTGAGAAATTCTCTCGGCTTCCTTCTTGAGGTCCTTCCGCGCAGTGTCGGCCGCGGCAACGATGTCCTCCCGCCCCTTGTCCAGCAATTCCGCCGCATTCGCGCGTTCAGCAGCGATCATATCCCGCTGTTCATCAAGGCCCGTCTGATATATCTCGTTATACGTCGCTGTGGCCTTCTGCCTGGCTTCGGCCAATACCGTGTCGTATTCTTCCATGAGTTTCTGCATGCGCTCCTGGGCCGACCGAGCGTCTCCCAGAGCGGAGCTTATCCCCTGTTCACGCTCCTCCATGATACGTAACATGGGCCGGAAAAGGATAATATGGAGCGCGATCAGGAGTACGATGAAATTGCCGAGTTGAATCAAAAGGGTATAGTTAATGTCTACCATGGCCGGTACAAACCTTTCATCCTAACCTATACTAAATAAAAAGAAACGAATGTTTTGCGAATCAAAAGTTGAGAAAAAATATCATAACAACTATGCATTGTCAAGGATTTTGCCTATAAATAATATAAATGAGGTTAACGTTTTTCATTATAGAAAAGCTTGTGGGGGCTCGCTGTTCGTGTACAAGAGGAGGCATGACGTCCGTTGCCGAAAGGATGGCAGAAGCAGTCAAACTCCTCGCCATCTTCCTGTTCAGGGAGTGCGCCCGTGCCATTCTCCCGTGCATGATCCTGTTTTTCATTATCTATAACAAACATCCGTTCCATAGATAATTCCTATTTGACTAAGTCCACCGGTGACATTAGAATTACCCTAAGGTCAGGCGGTTCCAAAGAGCGTCAGCAAGCCAAAAGGTCGCTTAACATTCCCCGGGGGTTCGAACTCATTGTAAATTAAGAGGGCTGCACAGGCTGCGCTGGCGGGAAGGCATCTCTGCCGCTGCCGGTCGCAATAGGAAAGGACTGCTTTCTCTCCGTCCGGTTCTATTGTCAACCCAATAACATGAGGTACCGGTGATCAGTTCCCGGTGCGGAACTGCGGGGGCGTCGTGCGCGTAATCGCCCTGTCATATTCCTGCACCGTTTCACCCTGCGCAGTGAAGAGGGGCTTTTCTCTCTCTACGATTGTTTCTCAGGCGAAATGCATACTGTTTTTGGAGGAAACATGCAGTTCAATCCAAGTGAGACGCAGGACAGGAAGG
>DMKB01000278.1:0-1667 GCA_003454665.1 Nitrospiraceae bacterium
CTCAGACATGCGCGTTCGCCCTGCGGGACGCTTCCGGGGACGTGCGGGGATTTGGGAAAGACTCAAGCTTTTGCCTTTCCCCGATTTACGATGTTCTTTGCGACTTTGCGGCTTTGCGCGAGATAGCTTTTGGTTCTGGCCTGTCCCGCTCCTGCGGGATTTATCCGGATTAGGACGGCGTAAAAATGCAAATAGACGGTCAATCGGCCCACAAAAAAGTCAGAAGAGCCTATTTTATTATTACCGTCCTGAACCCGTAATCTCCTCGATACGGCGTTCCGCCTCCTGCAGCCTTCCCTGCCGATACAGTTCCAGCACATCCGACTCGACGACCGCCGTGAGTATGTTCCTTCGGGTATCCTCACCGGGGACCTCGTCCATCAGTCTTCTTCTGAGCTCCGCAAGTTTTTCGAGAAGCAGCTCATACTCCGGCCCGTAGACGTCCCCGATCTCCTGTTTGACTTTTTTTACGAGGGCCGGGCTTACACCGCTCGAGGAAACGGCGATCATAAGGGGACCGCGCTCCACCACGGAAGGAACGATAAAGCTGCTCTCCTCAGGCGGAGCGACGACGTTCACGAGGATATTTTTCTTTCTGCAGAGCCTTCCCACGGCGCTGTTGACCTCGGGCGAGTCCGTCGCTGCTATGACCAGGAAGGAGCCGTCAAGATGACGCTCGTCAAAGGGCTCCGGAATATGGGTAATCGATTTCGATGCGGCGCGTGTCTGCAGCGTCGGCGTAAGGGAGGGGCTGACGACCGTCACCTCGCCATGGGCATCGAGGAGTGAGAGCACTTTTCTCTCAGCTACAGACCCTCCACCAATGACCACGCAGGGCCGTCCGTGGAGGCGCAGGTAAAGGGGATAGTAGTTCATTTCTGCCGGAGTTCTTTTATGATCGACCCGACAGTCTCTTCCGCGGAAGGATACTTCTTGACGAGTTTGGTGAACACCCTGAGCGCCTTACCCTCTTCTCCGACTTCCCGATACGCCAGCCCGGAGTAATACAAGGCGTCCTTTTCGACCATCGATGCCGGGAAATCGCGAAGAAGTTTTTCGAGCCGGCCGATTGCCGCTCCATACGCGCCTTTTTTGAAATAGAACCGTGCGACATAGAGTTCATACTGCGCGAGCACGTCTCTGCAGATGGCGGCGTTCTTTTTTGCCTGTTTCCTATAGCGGCTTTTGGGATATTTCTTAATGAGCGTCTCGAACTCCCTGAGCGCCATGCGGGTAATTGCCGGATCCCGGTCGATGGTAGGAAGCTGCTTAAAGCTGCACATCGCGATCTGATACTGGGCATAGGCCGCATTCCTGTTCACCGGGTGAAACTTCAGGAATGCCCGGTACTCGACGAGGGCTTCATCATAGTTCTCCCCGCCGAAGTACGTATCGGCTATCCTGAGCATGATGTTGGCATCGTAGCTTCTGTCAGGAGATTTTTCCTGGATTTCCTGGTACTTTGTGCGCGCCTCCAGGAATTTCTCATCCTTCATGTGGTCTTCTGCTTCCTTGAACGCAGCCACCGGATCGAAGGGGCGATGCTTTTCAGCGCACCCGGCAAGGGGAATAAGGGCAAGCAGGCTTATAATAAGAAGGATGTTTGTCATGCTTTCTCAGAAGGGTTCCAAAAAGAATGGTGCCGAAGGGGGGATTTGAACCCCCAC
>DMKB01000278.1:1699-4192 GCA_003454665.1 Nitrospiraceae bacterium
ACTGCGCCCTGAACGCAGCGCGTCTACCAATTCCACCACTTCGGCACGAACCAAATAGTAATGGGAAAGCGCCCGCTTGTCAAGGACTGTTTTGCTGAACAACGCGTTCGTGCTGTTCAAAAAAACATTCTCCAAAATCTTCGCACCGTGCCTGACGACGGGCTCTGAATGAATGCCTCGCAGGGCCGTCACGGCCGAGTGTATGGCCTGTCTGCACGGGTCGCGATCCCCATCGCGCGGGTCACGTTGTTTCTCGTTCCATGAGACACTGCCGCACGATGATACCCGTTGGGGAACTTCATGGTTAAAAACCCTTGTTTTTATGCACTTCATTGGTTATAATAGATATCTTAATATTCTTTTGTTTCAGGAGGATGGTTACGATGCCTGTGTATGAATACGAGTGCGGGACGTGCGGCGGCCGTTTCGAGGTGCTCCAGAAGTTCAGCGACCCGGAAGTGTCCGTGTGCAAGCTCTGCAATGCTTCGCCGGTAACAAAATTGCTCTCTCCCACGGCATTTGTGCTCAAGGGGAGTGGTTGGTATGCAACGGATTACCCTTCAGAGAAACGGAAAAAAGCAATGGAATCTGAAAAGCCCGCAGCGGAGCCGGCAACATCAACGGCCGGGTGTTCCGCAGGAACCTGCGGTTCAGATTCGTGCCCGTCAAAGAGTTGATCAGCAATGGAACCGATCCACGTTCACATACCCTATGTCAAGCTCAGAGACTTTTTTGAGCTCGTAAAAAAACGGCGGTATCATCTCGAAATCTACTTCCCTGCCACGGTGCTTGACCAGCTGGAGCGGGACGACCTGGAAGCGTTGCGCGAGCGCCTCGACTGGGATCCCGCAATCACCATCCACGCCCCCTTCGTAGACCTCAACCCGGGCGCGATCGATCCCATGGTGAAATCCGTTACGCAGCTGCGGTTCCGCCAGATCCTGAACGTCGCAGCCGTGTTGAAGCCCCGTGCGGCGGTATTCCATGCCGGATACGACCGGTGGCGGTACAACGGGCGGAAAGACCTCTGGCTCGACAACAGCCTGGACACGTGGCGCACGGTCATCGACGCAGCCTCGAAAATCGGCATGCCCATCGCCGTTGAAAATGTATTCGACGAAGACCCGGAGGCGCTCGGAATGCTCATCGAGAAGCTCGATACCCCGGACTTCGGGTTCTGTTTTGATACGGGCCATTTTAATATTTTTTCCACCGTTTCCCTGGAGACATGGTTCGACCGTCTCGGAAAACGGATTGTCGAGGTCCACGTCCATGACAACAACGGCAAGGAGGACTCCCATTGGGGTCTCGGACGGGGCACCGTGGATTTCACGACTTTTTTCCGTCTCCTTCAGAAGCACGCCCATGAACGGGTACCGGTATATACCATCGAGGCCCACGACAAGGATGATATCGACAGCAGCATTCAGCAGGCCCAAAGGCTGATGCAGAGCGATGGATAGCAGACTACCATGAAAAAAACGCTTTTTCTTCTCATGACCGCGCTGTTCACGGCGTCCTGCTCCTCCCTGCCCGCAGGAACGTCCGATGTAACAGCAGGCGCCATAAGTACTCAGGCGCACAATCAGGCAGAGGCAAACTACCATTTTCTTGTCGGCAACTCCCGGGAACAGGCGGGAGACTTTGACGGCGCGATAGAGGAATACACGAAAGCCTTTCGCCTTGATCCCCGCTCATCGGAGATCGCCCTCTCCCTCGCTTCGCTCTCCATCAGGAATGACCAGATCGAGGTCGCCACCCGCTTTGCCCAAAAGGCGGTCGAGCTGGCGCCGAACGAAACGCGCACGCTCCTGCTCCTCGCGAGCATCTACACTGCCCGGAAGGAGCACGAGAAGGCGGTAGCCCTCTATCAACGGGTCATTCAGATCGAGCCTTCCCACGAAAACAGCTACATCTTTCTCGGCCGCCTTTACGCTTCCCTCAAGCAATACGACAAATCGGCGAAAACGTTCCGGGCCCTCGAAAAGAGGAACCCTTCCTCCGTTATGGCGCCCTATTATCTCGGCCGGATATATATCGAGCAGCAAAAGTACACAAAAGCCCTGGCTGAATTCAAGCGTCTGCTGACCCGGCAAAGTGATTTCGCCCCGGCGCACACGAGTATGGGCTATATCTATGAACTCATGAACCGGCCCGGCGACGCAGTCAAATCGTACAAAAAAGCCGTTCAGCTGAATCCCCACAATTTCGAATTGGTGCAGCGGCTGGCCCAGCTCTATATTCAGCAAAACCAGCTCAACGAAGCCCTGGAGGAGTTTAAACGGATTATCGCCGTCAACCCGGAAAATTACAGCGCCCACATCAAGATGGGGCTGATCTACGTCGAGAACAAACAGTACGAACAGGCCATCACGTCATTCACCATAGCAGCGCGGGCCCTCCCGGACGACTTGAAAATCAAACACTACCTTGGTTCCACCTTCATTTCCGCGGAGCGGTACGACGAGGCACTCGCTGTCTACCAGGAGATAC
>DMKB01000061.1 GCA_003454665.1 Nitrospiraceae bacterium
CGAGCACACCAAGGGAGGGTATCATATCATCTACTCTCCCCACATAGCGCGCCTGGACCTGTGGAAGCAGAGCGGGCACTGGGAGTTCTATCGGGAGAGCATGTATTCCCCGATGGACATCGACGAGGTGCAGTATGAGCTGAAGCCCATGAACTGCGGCTTCCACATCAAGGTCTATACGTCGAGCCTCAGGAGCTACCGCGATCTGCCGATCCGGTACGCGGAACTGGGCACCGTATACCGATACGAGCGGTCTGGCGTGCTCCACGGGCTGTTGCGTGTGCGCGGTTTTACGCAGGACGATGCCCATATTTTCTGCAGGCCCGATCAGCTCGAAGACGAAATCCTTCGGGTCCTCGATTTTACGCTGTTCATCCTGCAGACCTTCGGGTTCACGGAGTACGAGGTTTACCTCTCAACGAGGCCGGAGAAGTTCGTCGGCACCCCGGAAAGCTGGGAGCGCTCCACGGGCGCCCTCAAGAGCGCCCTCGAGCGCAAGGGACTGGCCTATGAAATAGACCCCGGTGAAGGGGTCTTCTACGGGCCGAAGATCGATATCAAGATCAAGGATATGCTCGGCCGTTCGTGGCAGTGCAGCACGATCCAGGTTGATTTCAACAACCCCGACCGGTTCGCCATGACCTATGTGGGTGAAGATAACAAGCACCACCAGCCAATCATGATCCACCGGGCCCTCATGGGGTCCCTTGAGCGTTTTTTCGGTGTATTGGTCGAGCATTACGCGGGGGCCTTTCCCCTCTGGCTGGCTCCGGTGCAGGCGAAGGTGGCGACCATCACGGACAAGCAGATCGCCTATGCAGCGGAGGTGCGGGACCGGTTGCTGGCAGCGGGTATCCGCGCGGGACTCGATTCCCGCTCTGAAAAGATCGGATTCAAAATACGAGAGGCAACGCTCGAAAAGGTGCCGTACATCCTTGTTGTCGGCGACCGGGAACGGGAAAACAACGCAGTCGCCGTACGAGAACGCGGCGGTAACGACCTGGGGAGCATGTCCCTTCAGGAGTTTATTGCCGATGTGCAACTCCAGATTTCAGAAAAGCGTACGACCACAGAATTCACGAGGAGGTGATAGTTTATCTTAAAAAGTACCCCAAGGATCAGGATTAACTATCTGATCAAGGCCAGAGAAGTGCGCGTCGTCACTGCCGAGGGTGAACAGCTCGGCGTTATGGATGTGAAGGAGGCGGTCAGAAAAGCCGAGGATCTCGGCCTCGATCTCGTGGAGGTCGCGCCGACGGCTGCGCCGCCGGTTTGCCGGATTATGGATTTCGGCAAGTATAAGTACGAACTGAGCAAAAAGGCGAACGAGGCAAAAAAGCACCAGAGTATGATCCTGGTCAAGGAAGTCAAGCTGAGACCCAGAACGGATGTGCATGATGTTCAGTTTAAGTTAAAAAACGTCATCCGCTTTCTTGCCGAGGGCAACAAGGTCAAGGTAACGATCATGTTTCGTGGCAGGGAGATGGCCCACAAGGAACTGGGGAGGAAGCTGCTTGACCGGCTGGTGGTAGAATTGGAGGCTGAGGCCATCGTGGAGCAGCCGCCGAAAATGGAAGGCCGCAACATGGTGATGATACTCGGACAGAAAAAGACCGACGAGAAAGGCGCTTCGAAGAAGAAATAGCTGTCAGCGACGTTAGGCTGACTTGTTTCCCGTGCGCAGCTCGTTGCAGGCGCGTGAGGAAACGATTCACGAACGATACGCAGTTCCATCGGGATTCAGCGCGCACCGGGAATTCCGGTGGATCTGATGCCTTTATAAATATCCAGGGAAATCGAGTCAGAACAAGCCGGGTATTTCCGGTGTTCGGAAAGGAATGAACATGCCAAAGCTGAAAACAAACCGTGGCGCCGCCAAGAGGTTGAAAGTCACCGGCACCGGCAAGATAGTCAGAAGAAAGGCCGGCAAGCGGCACCTGTTGGTGACCAAGAACGCCTCACGGATGAGGAGCTTGACGGGCGCGGTGCAGGTTGCCAAGGAAAATATCGCGAATGTCAAAAGACTCCTGCCCTACGGAGGCAAGTAAAGCAGGAAACAGTAGTCAGAAAACAGTAAACAGTAGACAGGAAAAAAAGTTAGATTCCCTGCGGTGCAGTATGCACGAGGGAACTGAAGGAGGAAGTTGAACAATGCCGAGAGCAAAGGGAGGCCCGAAGACCAGGGCCAGGAGGAAAAGACGGCTCAATCTGGCCGAGGGATACTGGGGCGCGAAGTCAAAGCTGTTTCGCACCGCCACCGAGGCTGTTGACCGGGCACTGAAATATGCATATCGGGACCGGCGGGTCCGCAAGCGGGATTTCCGAAGGCTCTGGATCGCCCGCATCAACGCAGCGGCAAGACTGAACGGTCTGTCGTACAGCAGGTTTATTTCGGGTCTCTCGAAGACCGGCGTCGACCTGGACAGGAAGATCCTTGCCGACCTGGCGGTGACCGATCCCGCAGGATTCACGAAACTTGCCGAAACGGCAAAAACAGCGTCGTAAGGCGTAATAAGGCGTAACAAGAAGGATTGCAGGTGAATATTCACCACGAAGCGGCCCCGCTCAAAGCGGGGCCGCTGTTTTTTTGTATTGACATCTCGCCCCTGTTTCGTTACATTTCAACTAGGGTTGTTATGATGATGCTTGGCCGAATAAGTGCTGCAATTTTCCTGGTATGTTCTTTTCTGCTCGTTTTCCCACCTTCCGGATATCCATCGTATGATTCCGAGGCCGGACGAAAATACCGGATCGCCTGTGAGCGCCTCGATGGTCTCAAAAAATCGAAACGGAAAAAATACCGTTCCTACTGGATGGACTGTGTCCGCAACTTCGAGCTTGTCGAGAAGAAGTATCCCAAAAGCCCCAGCGCCGGCGATGCCTGCTTCGAAAAAGCCGGTCTGTATCTCGATATGTACGGCGTCAGCCGGATACGGAAGGACGTCAATACGTCCATCTCAAGATACAACACCTGTCTGAAGAAATATCCCAGGCACCGCGCTACGCCGAAGGCCTACTACTCCCTCATCGAAATCTACCTGGATTACAAGAAGGACAAAAAAAAGGCGGGGAAAACGTACGGAACACTGGCACAGCGCTATCCGAAAAGTAAATGGACGAAGCGCGCCAGCGCCCGGTTCGGCCTGTCACCGGGGAGCAGGAAGCAAAAAACACAGTTGCGCCGCGCGCCCAGGAAGGGTGGCTCTTCAACGGGGCTGGTGACGGACATTCGTCACCGTTCCGGCGGACCCTATACCCGTATTGTCGTCGATCTGAACAAACCCTTCACGTTCAAATATCATGAACTCAGAAAGCCTGACCGGCTGGTTTTCGACATCAAAAAAGCCCGTATTGATACGGCCCTCGAGATCGAACCGGTAACGGTAAACGACGGCGTTTTAAAGCAGATACGGTTCAGTCAGTATAAAACCGACACCGTGCGGGTCGTCCTCGACCTGTCGAGCCTCGAAAGCTACATGGCCTTCCCGCTAAAAGGTCACGACCGGCTTGTCATCGACGTGAAAGGGACGTCGAATGGCGAGCCCTCCCAGACTTATAGCCAGGCGAACAAAACAGGACAACGTACCGGGAAGACGGGCAGTGACATTCAACAGGCGCGGGAACTGGCTAAGGCGCTAAAGGATGGCGATATCATAAAGACCATCGCCATCGATGCCGGTCACGGCGGGCACGACCCCGGCGCTATCGGCAAGTACGGGCTGAAGGAAAAAAATATTACCCTCGATATAGCGAGACGGCTTTCACGTCTCATCAAGAAAAAGCTGAATTGTAAAGTGGTAATGATTCGCGACAAAGACACATTCATCGATTTGGATCAACGGCCGATTATTGCCAAGGTTCAACGTGCTGACCTGTTTATCTCAGTACACGCGAATGCGAACAGATCACGGAGGATGAAAGGCATTGAGACGTATATTCAGGGCCTCGAGGCCACTGATCGGGGTGCAAGCATGACAGCAGCACGGGAAAACGCATACGCAATGTCTACCAAAACGCACGATAAGAATGAGCCGGCAGTTGATCGCTTTTTAAGAGAAATAACATGGACTGCTTGGGATGAAGAATCGCTTCAGTTGGCCCATGCCGTGCAGGCTTCACTCGTACGACGGGTAAAACCAGCGAACAGTCGGGTCGTGGACCTTGGAGTCAAGCGGGCATTTTTCTATGTCCTGATCAATACGGAAATGCCGAGCATTTTGGCGGAAGTAGGATTTATCAGCAATCCGAAAGAAGAACGGCTCCTGCGGAAGGCCGTTTACCGGCAGAGAATCGCCGAAGCCCTGTACCGGGGAGTTAAAAATTATGTGAAAGGCAAGACCCCGAAGATGGCGGAATCCCGGGGTCGGTAGTCACGGTAGTGGTCTATGACGCAGGTGCAACCTGCTGCCCGCCGGCGCTTGCGGATATGAGATAGGCTTCGATCAGCCCGTCGATATCACCATCCATGACGGCATTCACGTTTCCGATTTCCACTCCCGTGCGGTGGTCCTTCACCATCTGGTAGGGCTGAAACACGTATGACCGGATCTGGTTTCCCCAGGCAATATCCTTTTTATCGGCCGACAACTTTTCGAGCTTCTCTTCCTGTTCCTTTTTCTTTAATTCATAGAGCCGGGCCCTGAGCACTTTCATGGCCATGCTTTTGTTCTTGATCTGCGAGCGTTCGTTCTGGCATTGCACGACGACGCCGGTGGGAAGGTGCGTGATGCGGACGGCCGAGTCGGTCTTGTTCACGTGCTGCCCGCCGGCGCTCGAAGCGCGGTACGTGTCGATGCGAAGGTCTTTATCGTCGATGTCTATTTCTATGTCATCTTCGACTTCGGGATACACGAAGACCGAGGCAAAGGACGTGTGCCTCCGCTTGTTCGCGTCGAAGGGCGAGATGCGGACCAGACGATGCACACCGACCTCTGCTTTCATCCTGCCATAGCTATATTCAGCCGAGATCATAAAGGTGGCGGATTTGACTCCCGCTTCCTCTCCCTGCTGATAGTCGAGTATTTCAGCGCGATAGCCGTGTTTTTCCGCCCACCGGAGGTACATGCGCATGAGCATCTCCACCCAATCCTGGGCTTCGGTGCCGCCTGCTCCGGGGTGGATCGATACAATAGCGTTCAATATATCCTGCTTGCCGGAAAGAAGCGCAGCAACTTCGGCAGAGGAGATTACTTCACGGATGGCGGTTATGCCCTGCTCCAGCTCCTGCTGCAGGGAGTGACCGCCTTCCTCGGAGGCGAGTTCCGCCATGGCGTCGAGGTCGCTCAGCTGCCGGGTGAGTGCGTCAAAATCCTGGAGCGGCCGCTCGATGGCGGCTTTTTCCTTCAGCAGTGCATTCGCTTTTTTCTGATTGTCCCAGAATCCCGGGGTTTCCATGAGGCGGGTGAGCTCTGCTAAATTCGATTCCTTTGCGGGCGTGTCAAAGATGCCTCCG
>DMKB01000105.1 GCA_003454665.1 Nitrospiraceae bacterium
TCGAAGCGGCCTTGCCGATCCCCTCTTTTCTGAAGGCCAGGTAGCTGATATACAGTATCATTGCGGCAAGGTACGAAACAGTTGCGTAGTTAAAGAGTGCGGCGCTTACCATCATTCCCTCCGTTCATCCTGCCTGGAAATCTCGTCCACAATCCGGTTAAACTCACGCTCAAAGGCGAGGCGGTTCCTGTTCGACGAGCCCGCCACGGTCACGAGGGCCCGTCCCTTCTTGTCCTGAATCCTCACCCACAGCTTCCGGTGAGAACCGAAGAAGGCTATGAGCGGCCCGATGCAGAGCAGAATAAATCCGACATACACCACCCACACCCCTGGGTCTTTCGTTACCTGCAGCCCCGTATACCGGACACCCCAGTAATCGAGGTATTCGATAGAGTATTCTTCCGGCATGTACGGCGCCATGATGTCCATCTTCATCACCTGGGTCCGGTACAAAGGGGTTTTCCCCTTCCTTCCCTTGTAGACCTCAAGCTCTACGGTGGGATTGATGAACTCGTTGTTTCGGGGCCGGTAGTACATCACCTGTCCCGTAGACGGGTCCCGCTCACCGAAGAGCGCGACCCCCACTACCTTGATCCGCCGGTCAATCGAGGGCACATAGGTATCGGAGCCGGGTTCGATCAGAATGGTTTCGACCATGGAACGTCGGTTCTTCTGCCTGATATGTAACAAAATCGCACCCCGGACTCCCGGCACAACTCCGTAGCTCGACTGATAAAAGGTGATGCCCCGGTACGTAAGCGGGTCATTCACCTCGATGCGCAGTTGGTCGATAAGCGGCCGCCCGGACTCATCGAGGACGCTCAGAATGCTGTAATACTCCTGAGCCATGCCCATGAGGCGAGACGTGCGGGGGTCCGTATAATAGTCGACTTCGAAGTCGAGACACTTCAGAAAAAACCCGAGGGGCAGCGTCTTCTCACCCGTTGCCGGATTTATCTTCACCCGGCTTTCCCGAACCCCGAATGCGCTCATGATCGCGTCCCACTTCGGCGCATTCCGGACCGATACCACCTGGGACTGCGTGCCTTCGTCGAGGCGCAGGAAGCCCTTGAACCCGAAGACCCCTCCGATCAGCGCTCCCACGAATATCAGAATGACGCTCACATGAGTGATATAGACGCCGAGACGGCTGTAAACGCCCTTCTGGGTGTAAAATTGCGTTGATTCAGCTGTGCTCGATTCAAGGTATCGATACTTGCCGGAACGAAGGACTTCGGCAGACCGCTTTTTTGCCCCGTCTATGCCGCCCTGAACGGTAATTTCCTTCTTGAACGGCACGGCCTTCAGGGCCTCGTCTTCGATCGGCCTGAGGGGGGCCTTGATAATACTCCACGTCTTCGGGAAGCGGTCAAGGGTACAGACAGTCAGGTTTGCCGTGAGAAGGAACAGGAGAACAACAAACCACCACGTTTGATACATATCAAAGAAGCCGAAAAAGTCCAGGACAGCCACGGTGGCCCGGCTGTATTCCATGAGATATTTCTCCGGCGGCTGGTTCTGTTCGATGACCGTACCGACGATGGACACAATGGCCAGGATGATAAGGAGTGCAACGGCAAGTTTTACCGATGAAAGGAACTTCCAGGCTCGCTCTGCGGAAACTTCAACCAGACCTTTTTGCTTTTCCAATGCTTACCCTCCCCCGACAACCACACAAAAAAACACGGTTTTGGAAATTACCATAATGCCTTGAAAGTGTCAAGAAAATTGTAAAAACTTCGGTAATCGGGAAGCGTCAGGAAGATATGCGGGCAGTGCGGTAAAAGCGGAGTTTTCCGGCGGAGCACTTCGCCGATAGTGTCGTCCCGCCTTGGCGGGACTTTGATAACGCAACATCACGTCTCGATCGGGTCCCGCTGAAGCGGGATGCCCGCAGGATTACGGAGAAGAGACTGCCACCTTGCCGGTGAGCTCGTCCATCAGCATTTTAACCGAAAGGATCTCTTTCACGCGGACGACATTGGAACCGACGGTATAGAGGGCCTCTTCTTTTTCGGGATTATACCCTGCGGAACTCAACAGGCCGTTACAGATACAGAAGAAGCTCTCGTTGTCTTCCTTTGCAGGGCACTTCGTAAACTTGCCTTCCCCGTCTTTCAGCAGAACATACCCCTTGTCGCATTTGGGAGTCCGCATCCGTGCGAGCGCGGAAACGAACATGGGTGATTGTTTTATCACGCGGAAGGGCAGGCCGCAGGGAGAACCCGGCCGATAGGCAACAAACACATCTTCCTCTTTCGCCTTGAGGACCGCCTCTTTGTACGGTTCCGAGGCGCTGCTCTCCTCGGTTGCGAGGAACCGGGTCCCCATCTGAATACCGTCGGCTCCCATGCTCAGAAACCGCATGATGTCCTGATGTGTATAGATCCCGCCGGCAACGATAACGGGGAAGTCCCCGTATTTCATCGCCATCTCTTTCACCGGCGGCAGGAGGTTTTCCAGGACATTGGATTCGAGATCAATCTGGTCTGGCTTAAAGCCGAGATGGCCGCCGGCCAGCGGGCCTTCGAGTACTATCGCGTCAGGCCGGTAGCCCGCTTTCTCCCACTTTTTGCAGATCAACTCCAGCGCCCGGGCAGAAGAGACAATGGGTATGAGTGCCGTGTCTTTCGGCGCCTGAATGGAAGGAAGGCCTAAGGGCAGACCGGCGCCTGAGATTATAGCATCAGCGCCGGCATCAAGGGCTCCTCGCACCGAGTCTTCATAGTCCCTGACGAGAGCGCACATGATGTTTATTCCCGCGAAGCCTCCGGCCGACTTTGCCCGTGAGACCTCCTCGTATGCCGCTTCATAGGAGTTGAGCGTGCTGCCGTTCCGCTTCGAGACGAGCCTGTCGAGGGCGGCGCTCGAGACGATGCCGAGACCGCCTTCCCGTGCAACGGCGCTCGCGAGGGGAAAGAGAGAAACGCCAACCCCCATGCCGCCCTGTATGATCGGCACCGGAATTGCTTTCCCCTTGATGCTAAGCTTCGGTAACGTTGAACCAAAATCCACTGGACGAATGACCTTTTTCCTTTTGACTAAGAAGTAACGCTCGACAAGAAGCACCATGCGTGCTGGGTAAGGGGGAGCGCTGCTTACTTAATTTTTTAAACAGTAAATATTATTATACCTCTTTCGTATTAATGTTACAAGCAAAATAATTTACTTAAGGCAGAGCAATCAGGGTTTTCCACAGCATACCCTTCGGGAATTTTTGGGCTCAGGGCTTTCACACGGTCAACGCAGCCCGGTACGGACAGGGGCCCGAGACATCCTGCAGTCCTTCTCTCTACTCATTCGTATCGAGCAGTCTGTATCCGAGTTTCTCCAGGCTGTCTTTTGATATGCTGATCAGGTCATTCCCCGTTATCCTGGAAGGATCAAAATCAATGTCTATCGTGCCCTTGCGCACTTCGATGGTCTCCACGCCGTCCATGTTCCCGATAAACCTTCTCAATGCCAGAGAACACTCTTCACAGAACTGCTTTTCTACGTTCAGCGATACCCTTTTCATGTCCCCTTCTCCTTCATGGACTCAACAGTTCACGCGTCCGCACCCCTCTGTTTTGCAATCAAAACAGAGCATTCGGCGTGCCCCAGGATGTTCCTGGACACGCTCCCGAGCATCCCTTTCACCCCCCGCATTCCGCTGCTTCCGACGGCTATGACGTCGGCCCCTATCTCATTCGCGACATGCAGTATCTCTTCGGGAGGATTCCCGCTTCTCGTAACATCTTTGAGCGACAGGAATCTACCAATCAACGGGGTACGGGCTTCTTTCAGCATCGTTTCCGCCTGCCGGTACTCTTCCTCCCGCGTATGTGCCACAATATTCTTTATTTTATCATCCACTTCCAGCGTGAACCGTTCCGGAATGTCCATATACGCGGAAACCGAAACATGGAGGAGAAACACCTCCGACCCCTCCGGGAAGGGAATTGACGCAAGCAGTTTTCCGGCTGCACCGGCAGCATTCGATCCGTCCGTGGCGAACAGTATTTTCAAGGGCCCAGATTTTTGCCACTGGGGTTGCTTTATAACGAATATTGATCTCGGTGCATTTATGGAAACGGAGCGGGTCACATTGCCGATGAGAAATGACCTCATGCTCTGCGTCCCTCTCCCTCCCATGGCGATCAAATCCACGTCGGATTGAACCGCCCGAGCGAGAATGGCTTCGTCGGGATGCCCTTCGACAAATTCGGCGTGTACGGCGGCCTTCGCCCGCTTCAGCTTGTCTGTCGTTACATCAAGAATCCTGGGCGCTATTTCTTCCCGGACCTGCTTCAAGCCGGCGTAATACGAATCACGATTATCAAAGGGAACGTCCTCTATAGCATGGATGACCGTAATCTCGTCTTGCGAAGAAAAATTGAAGCCCGCCAGAAACCCGGCAGCTCCCTCCGAGCATGCAGAACCGTCTGTCATGAGCATAATATGCATGGTCCACCTCCCCCATGAGCCCTCATCTAAAGGATACCACAAATACGGATTTTGTACCCGGAATTGAGGCCCCGGGTGTTCGGAGGGACGGGCCGGTACGAAACGCTCGCCCTGACTCCTTCTGTACCCTGTGCTCACGGTGAAGAAACTTCTCCTTTTTGCTTGAAAAAGGAAAATGTTTTGCTATTCTTATACTAATAGTCCGGCGCTGCGCCACACTGCGCCGTTACCTGACGAAACATCCGTGAAGCCGACAGCCAGCCTTTCACCAACAGGGAGTGTTCCGTTGACTCACCGGCTGGCATGTCCAGAGGTCGGGAATGAATCTCTATCAGATAATCGGCTACCCCTTATATCTTGTCGCGGCCCTGGAGGTCATCCTGGGCTTTATTCTCCTGAGACAACCCTCCCGCAGAAGCCCTGTTATTAAAGCAGTCGCCGCCTTTTCTTTTTTCCTTTCTGCCTTCGCACTCTTCACCGCCATCATGTATACGCGGGCCTCCATGGGCCTGGACTTCAACTTCTTCACTCGCGCCACCTGGATCGGGTGGTTCAGCATACCCGCGGCACTGCAGTTCATCTTTTACATGAAGGACGAAACGGGCCGGGTTGCGCGCAGAATCGGCTTTGTCCTCTATCCGTTCTGGCTCATTCTCTTTGTCCTCTCCCTGTTTACCGATCTCGTGGAACCAGGGCATGTCAGGCTCATCCCCTATGAAGGCCAGGCAGGCCCGCTCGAGGATCCCGCGCGCTTCTTCGGAGCACTCCTTATCCTCTGGATCGTGTATGAAATCTTCATGCTGAGAAAAAGCGTCGGCGGCGTCAGGAAAGTCCAGCTGAACTACTTTTTCATCGGCACGCTGATTTTCGGGGCAAGCGGTGCCTTCATGGTGGGACTCCTGCAGTTGTTCGGCGGGATCGGTTTCGACCCGGCCCTGGGCGCGTATTTCAGCCTCCCCTGGGTGGCCCTCACGTTTTACGCGATAACCCGGTATCGCATGTTCGACATCAGGATCGTCATCTCACAGACGCTGACCATTGCCCTGTTGTCCCTCTTTTTCTCCGCCATCCATATTGCCTTGTTCACCGTCTTCGAACCGCTCGTCGGTCCGAAGTTCACCATTCTGATATCGCTTTTTATCATTGCCTTCATTTTTTTCGGAACGCAACTCAACTCAAAAGTACAGACATGGGTACAGAAAGTCATCCTCAGGGGTAAATACCACTACCAGAACGTCCTGATGGAATCCACCAAGGCGATCGTGACGATCCTGGACCGTGACGAGCTGCTCGACTATATCGTCACCAGCATACGCAAAAGTCTGGCGGTGGAGAACATCGGCCTCCATATCCGGGACCATGGTGATCAGTATGTATTACGGCATGGTTTCAACATAGAGGGTAACCCGGTGCTGACGCGTCTTGTCAACACAAACGTCGTTCCGATGATGCAGCACAGTAAACAAGTGGCAATCCGGGAAGAGCTTGAAGTAACGCAGAAGACCAGCGACTTCGGCAATTTCAGCACACACATGAAGGCGATACAGGCGGAAATTATTGTTCCTATTTTTTTCAAAGGGGAATTGCAGGGCCTCCTTACCTTGGGCGAGAAGGGCAACCGGGAACCCTATGTCCAGAGCGACATTGACCTCCTCGAGACACTGGCCAGCCATACGGCAGTGGCAATAGAGAATGCCCGCCTGTATGAAGAAGCGGGACAGGTCAAGGAATCGCTCCGGGAAAGCGAAAAACGGTTTCGCAACCTCGTCGAGACCATGAGCGACTGGGTGTGGGAAGTGGATATCAACGGCGTCTACAGCTATGTCAGCCCGAAAATACAGGACATATTGGGATACGCGCCCGAAGAGGTCCTCGGCAAGACGCCCGTTGATTTCATGGCCCAGGAGGATGCCGAGCGTGCGGCAAAACACATCATGTCTGCAGCCACGTCGAAACAGGCGTTCCGGCTGTTCGAGAACAAGAACCTGCACAAAAATGGCCACCTTGTCGTCATCGAAAGCAACGGAGTGCCGGTCTACGATAAGAGCGGAGCGTTCATCGGCTACCGCGGGATCAATAGAGATGTTACGGAACGAAAAAAGCTCGAAGACCAGCTCCGGTATGCCCAGAAAATGGAGGCCATCGGGAAGCTGGCAGGCGGCGTAGCCCACGACTTCAACAATATACTAACAGCCATAATCGGATATGGATACGTGCTGCACATGAAAATGGCCAAAGCAGACCCATTACGAAAGCACGTGGACCAGATCCTGTCTTCAACGGAGCGGGCGACCAACCTGACGCAAAGCCTTCTCGCATTCGGAAAGAAAAAAGTGTACACCCTGGAACCGACAGCAGTCAACGAGATGATACAGCGGATGGAAAAACTCTTATATGGCTTCATTCGTGAAGATATTGAGCTCAAGCTGAAGCTTGCCGACACGATTCCCAGCGTCATGGCCGACGTCGGGCATGTCGAACGTATCATCATGAATCTCGCCGTCAACGCGAGGGACGCCATGCCGAAGGGTGGCCGGCTGACCATAGAGACGGGGGTAGAAGAGCTGGACAGTGAATTTGTCAAGGCCCACGGGTATGGGAGTGTCGGTTCCTATGCCTTTTTTTCCATGACCGATACGGGCGTGGGTATGGACGCCGAGGTGAAGAAGCGAATATTCGAGCCCTTCTTTACG
>DMKB01000210.1 GCA_003454665.1 Nitrospiraceae bacterium
TGGCCGGGCAATGTCCGTGAACTCGAAAACGTTGTCGAACGGGGATATATCCTCTGCCCGACCATTACGATCTCAGTGAAGTACTTGCCGGAGAAGATCCTCGCTCTTGTCCAGGAAGATCGCGTTGCATTCGACGAGATGAACCTGGTGGAGACGGAGAAACGGCTGCTGCTCAAGGCGCTCAATCAAACGTCGTGGAATCAGAGCAAGGCCGCTGATATGCTCGGGATCACCCGGAAACAACTCAGGACAAAAATGAAAAATCTTGGCCTCCTGCCGGAGTGATGAAATATACGCAGCTGCCGATCACCCTGCGGCCGTCCCGCTGAGGCGGGACTTAGGCGGGACGGGATGTGGCGTTGTTCAATCACGCCTGGGCGAGACCGGCCTTGAACTTCGCAAGCCANNAAGCCATGTAATATGGCTTTTTTCCTCATCAATGACGCCGTCCATAATGTCTTTTTCCTTGATCGATTCCCGAAGTTCGAGGAAATAGAGCAGGGTTTCCTTTTCGAAACCGAGGGCGAAATCCACGGCCTCTCGTACGGTCTTGATATGCTCCATGGACGGCAGTGACTTGCCCTTGCCGAGGAAGAACTCTGATTCCACAAAGGCCCGGAGGTAATCGCTCACCTCTTCCCACTGCACCGGCTCGGGCCCGCTTTTTGAGACCAGGTCCATGATTTCCGTGAAGGTCTTTTCGTGGGCCTTCTCCTTGGTCGCCAACGTGTTGAAGAGCTTGCTGAGATCCTTGTCCTTTTCCTCAAATTTCCCGGCCATGGACGTGTAAAACTGATAACCGAGCCGCTCGGTCTGGATCGCCATTTCCATGATCTCGTTGATTGAGTACTTGTTCATTCCTTTTCCTCCCGAACATAATGATATAATGCCGCGATGATGATAACGGTTTCCGCAGATCGTGTCAACGGATTTTTCCGGAACATTCCCCTGAGAGCGCAGGCGCCGTATCGCGCCGGGCGGCGAACCCCGGCCGGCCCTTCGGCCCAGTCTTTTCTTGCACAATTTTTTTCGTTATGCTACTATTAAAACCCGTATGCGAAAAGCCCTTGCATGGTTTTTGTTCGTTCTGCTCGCGCTGCCTGCTGCCTCTTCTTCAGAAGAACGCCCTCTCGTGATTAAAGCGGTGAGATATTTTTCCTATCCCACCTTTACCCGCGTGGTGTTCGAGACCGAAGCAGCGGCGCCCTATGTGCTCGTTGCGTCCGAAGACGGCCAGATCCTCACGTTCAGCGCCTACGAAGGGCCGCTGGTGCTCAGGGCAAAGCTCCCGCCGATCAACGACGGCGTCGTCAAGAGTATGCAGTTGAAAGAGATTGCGGGACGGTTCTCGATAGAGGTCTCCCTGGGTTTGGCGGCAGGCGCGGCAAAGGATTTCGTACTCACCAACCCGGACAGGATGGTTATCGACATCACGCGAGGGTCAGCGGACCAGCCGCCCACGGCACAGCCTGCTGAGAGCCAGGCCGTGATCGTTATCGACCCGGGGCACGGCGGGCGAAATACCGGCATGGTAACCGGCCGGGGCAAGGAAAAGTCAGCGACTCTCATGCTTGCCCGTCTTCTGAGGAGGAAGATCAAGGCGCAACTTCCCGACATGAAGGTCCTGTTTACCCGGGAGAAGGGAAAATCCCCCTCGCTCACTACGCGCGCCGCGTTCTCGAATTCCCGACAGGCGGCGATTTTTTTGAGTCTCCATTCCTCGCCGGGGAACGACGTGCGGGTCTATATTCTTGCCCTCGGCGCAGACACGGTTTCTCGCCGTTCCCCGCCGCGCAGGGATTTTCTGGGGTTTGAAGCGGAAAGCGAGCAGAAGAAGATGCTCTGGGGCACGCAGCAGGCAGCCCATGCTCAGGCGAGCAGCAGCCTCGGCTGGAAACTTATGGCCCAGCTTACGGGCAAAAAAAATCGCGGCCCGATGCAGGCGCCGCTCGTGGTATTGAAGCCCGTGGATGCATCCGCGGTCATGATTGAAGTAGGTATGAAGCGGAACCGGACACAGGTGGCAAATGCCGTCGTGAAAGGGATAGCGGAGTATGTCAGAGAGAATCGATAGGGGCATTGGCGGCGGCAACCTGCTCCTGCCGCTGATCATCGTTCTTGTGGTGGCCGTCGTTGCCGGCCTGTATTTCAGGTCACGGATGGACGGCCCGGGGCCACCAGCGCAAGCGGAACAGGGACAGGAGATCGCAGAGTCGTCCGAGTCAGCCGTGGATGCATTGGTCGAGGTCATGCTCTTCCACCCTTCCTCCGGTGCGCTTGTGGCGGAGCCGGTAGAGTTGGAACGGCTGCCTGATATGCAGCTGCAGGCCAGGGCATCCGTTGCCGCACTGCTTGCGCACAAGCGCACGGGGATCACCGCGGTCCTGAAAGATATCCGGTTGGCCGCATTGTATCTGGACTCCTCCGGCAGTGCGTATGTTGACGTTTCACCGGTGGGCAAGAGGAAGTACGTGCGGGGATCGGTCTGGCAGGAACTGCTGGCGATTTATGCCATCGTTGATACGCTTACGCAAAACTTTGATGAAATAAAAGAGGTGCACTTTCTGGTGAACGGGAAGAAAGCCGAAACCCTCGCCGGGCATATCGATCTGTCCGGTTTTTTCCGCGCGAGGATGGATCTGGTCAGGCAATAAGGGATGCCAGGGGGTATCAGAGCGCCGGTAATGATGAGGGGCCGCAGCAGAAGGGGATCTTGCTCCCGCCGCTACAACGAGTCGGCGCTCTGTTCATGCCACCAGAGAGGCCGGACGCACTATGGATAAAGCAATCGGAATATTTGATTCAGGTATCGGCGGACTTACGGTAGTGAAAGAGGTTGTTGCCGCGCTGCCCGATGAGGACATCATCTACCTGGGTGATACGGCGCGGGTTCCCTACGGGATTCGCTCTCCTGAGACGGTGACGCGCTACAGCTTCGAGAACACCCGGTTTCTCCTCGCCCAGGAGATAAAGATGCTTGTCGTGGCCTGCAATACCGCATCCGCCGTCAGTCTTGCCGCGGTGCAGCGGGAATTTCCCCTTCCTGTTGTCGGCGTGCTGGAGCCGGGCGCCCGTGCCGCGGCCGCAGTCACCAGGACGCGGCGCGTGGGCGTGATCGGGACGGAAGCGACGATCGGAAGCGGCGCGTACGAAAAAGCAATCAAGGCGATCAATCCTGAGATTCAGGTCTCCAGCCGCGCGTGTCCGCTCTTTGTTCCGCTCGTGGAGGAAGGGTGGACCCATGGTGAGGTGGCCATGCTCGTGGCCGGGCGATACCTCGCCCCGCTGCGGGAACGGAACATCGATACGCTGGTGCTGGGATGTACACACTACCCGCTCCTGAAAAAGGTGATTGGAACCATTATGGGGCCGACGGTTACGCTTATCGACTCCGCGACGGAAACGGCAAAAGAAGTGAGCGGCCTTCTTGCAGAGAGGGGCGCTAAAAAGCAGGGGCGGGGAGCGGCGGACCGGAAGTTCTTTGTTACCGACACGCCGGCGCGATTCGAGAAGGCGGGAAAACTGTTTTTCGGCGACTCCCGGGTGACGGCAGAGCAGGTACGGGTGGGGGGCGTGTAGCAGATCCGGGAAACCCGATGCACAAGTTATGAAACGAGCATGAGGTGATTTTTTTATGAGACGGGACTGCACAAAGATGAGCAAGGCGCTCAATAACTATTTACACGGCCATCTGTTCAGAGCGGAGCAGAAGAAGATAGAGCATCACCTCAAGAAGTGCGGCTTCTGCAGCGCGGAACTCGAGGCCTTGAAGCAGACGGCGGTGACCAAGCGGCTCTTGCGGGACATCACGCCGCCCGAGGGGGTCGTGCAGAGGGTAAAGGAAGGTGTCTCGGGATTGTCCCGGCTCAAGAAACTCATCTATCGCCCCCTGTGGGTTGCCGGCATCGTGGCCGCAGCTGTTGTTTCATTTTACCTCTTTTCTCCGCAGCAGGGGAATGTCGGGAAGGAAGGGGCCGGGTCGATCTCTGAATCAGCTGCACCTTCAGCGCAAAAGAAAAAAGCAGATACCGCTCCTGTTTCAGCGAAAAAGCCGGTGTCGTCCGGAAGGGCGGCTACCGCGCCTCCCGGAGTCAAGCCGCTGAAGGTCACGCTTACCATTACCGGCGGGAAGCAGGCGAGAGCAAACATCAATGCGGTGATGCAGGGGCATGCCGTGCTTCGGACCATGCGTTTTACAAAATCAGTAAAGCAAATATCAGGAAACCTGACAGCCAAGGAGTTAATCACTTTTTTCAACAGGGTGAGCCCTACGGCGAGGATTTATTACAGCCGCTCACAGTTGAAAACGTTCCCGATGGCGCAGCCCATACCCTTCGTCATCACGCTGCGGGAAGTGCGGGGGAAACCGACGAAGCCGGCTGCCAAGCCCGACACAACGGCGCCTGCACAACAAGCAGCCGAGGGAACTGCAGCGCAATCTGCCGAACAGGAGACTGCCGAAGCGGCTGTCGCGGGAGCGCCTGCTGCTGCCGAATAGCCTTTCCGGACAAGACATGTCGTATCAGGAAACTATCGATTATCTCTATGGGCTGCAGCACCACGGGATCAAGCTGGGTCTGGACAACAGCATTCTGCTCATGGAGCTGATGGGCAACCCGCACCGAACATTCCGTTCCGTCCATATTGCCGGCACCAACGGCAAAGGCAGCACCCAAGCGATGATTCGCGCGGGGCTGGAGGCCGAGGGCAAGCGTGTGCACGCCTATACCTCGCCGCATNNCGGCACCAACGGCAAGGGCTCCACTGCCGCATTTCTGGAGAGCATCCTTCGCCATGCCGGTCTGCGTGTCGGTCTCTACACGTCTCCGCACCTGGTCAGTTTTACGGAGCGGATCAGGGTCAATAACATTCAGATCAGTGAGGAGGACGTTGTAGCGCTTGCCGGAAGGATACGGAAGGCATACCAGCAAAACGTTCCGAGCGGGGCTTTGCAGCCATTCAGCCCGACTTTTTTTGAAGTCACTACCGCCATGGCCTTTACGTATTTTGCCGAGCACGGCATTGATATTGCCGTGGTGGAGGTCGGCATGGGCGGTCGCCTCGATTCCACGAACGTGCTCACCCCCCTCATCTCGATAATCACGAACATCGACTTCGAACATACCGAGTTTCTCGGAACGACCCTTGAGCAGATAGCCGGAGAGAAGTCCGGTATCATCAAAGAAGGAATCCCGGTCATAACAGGAGTTGCACAGCCGGAGGTTGTCCCTGTTGTTGAGCGCACTGCACGGGAGAGCCATGCGCCGCTCTACTGTTTGGGAACGGATTTCAGCGCTGAGAATATCAGCGGTGAGTCAGAGCAGGTTTTTGACTATCGCGGCATCAAGGATTTCTACGGATCTCTGGGCGTCGGTATGCGCGGCAGTTACCAGGTCGATAACGCCTGTCTTGCCGTTGCCGCGACGGAATGTCTGCGGGACTACGATATCAGGATCGATGAAGCAGGGATCAGCCGGGGTCTGAAGTTGACGAACTGGGAGGGGCGGCTGGAATGCGTTTCTGAACGGCCCGCGATCTTCCTGGACGGCGCGCACAACC
>DMKB01000286.1 GCA_003454665.1 Nitrospiraceae bacterium
ACTCGCGGTTTCGCGAATTTCCGGGACTCGACCTGACTGAGTATGCGTCTCTCTACTGTCTGCCGCTCTACGTGTATTCGAACAGCACTCTGGTGGGAGTCATGGAGCTCCTGTACACGAGAGAAAAAGGATTCAGCGATGAAGAAATTAATTTTTTCACGACCCTGACGGGCATTCTGTCCACGACGATACAGAATGAAGAGTTGCAGGGTGAACTTCGCAAGATGAACCTTGAACTTGAGCAGTGGGTAACGGAGAAGACCGAGGAGCTCCGCGCGTCAGAAGAGCGCTACCGGACCCTTGTCGAGAGCGCCTGCGAGTCCATTTTCGTCCTTGCCGAGAACGGGGACATCGTGTTCGCAAACGACCAGGCGTCGCGACTTACGGGTGTCCCCAAATTCAAGCTTATCCACAAAAACCTTCTCGAGCTTTTTGTCGATCCCTCGCAGCCGAAGGGGATCCTTTCCGAGGCCTTCCAGGGCCACGAATCCCTCCGGCAAGGAGAGCTCAAGAGGGCCGACGGTACGGTGGTGCCCGTCGACGTGATTGCCGTGGGATTACGGCTTATGGGAAAACCCTTTGTCCAGTCCGTTATTCATGATACGTCTTCCCGCGCCCGTCTGGAGAAGCTCCTGGCGGAAAAAGAGCAGGAGATAGCCGCCCTGAAGGCAAAAGTATCTTCGTGACGGCCCGCCGGGATCAGGAGAAAGTTCAGAGTGCAAAGTTCAAAGTGCAAAAGGCAAAAGACTCTTTGGCCGTTGACTTAGAGAGATAACAGACTGGTATTCGTAATCAATTAACGTATTGCCAAAAGGGCGAAAACGTTAATCGCGTGATCATCCCGCCGAAGGGGCAGTGTTTTCCCGGTGCAATTCTTGATGACGAGCAGCGCCGTCCCGCTTTTCCCGCTGCGATTTGAGTAGCGGAAAAGGCATTTGAGCTTTACATATTTACCATATTATGGTATAAAATATGCATAGGCGGCCGCATTCGGCCGCCATAATAACTTCTAAAACCTTGTTATGAGACTCAAGAAGCTGAAGGATACAAGGGTTGTACAGGCATCGATTGCCTTACTGCTCCTCTTCGCGATCTACGGCGGCGCGCATCTGTTGCGCGGCAGGGAGATCGCCATGCCGTCCCTGTTCCGTTCCGCCTCCGGTTCCCGGCTGGTCATGAGCATGGAAGGCTTCACCTTTACCCAGTCCGAAAACGGCCAGATTGCATGGCGCATGAGCGCAGAGAGCGCTGACCTCTTCGAAAATAAAAAAGCCAGCCTTCGTGAAATTGAAATTGTGTACAGTGGCAAGGGCGCCGGCGAGGCGGCCCTTCGCGGTGAACGGGGAAAAATGAACACGGTCACCGGAGACGCCACGATACAGCGCGGCTCCAAGGAGGTCAGGATCATCACGAGCGACGGGTATCTCCTCACGACCAATTCGCTCAGCTGGAAGGCGCGTGAGCGTGTTGTCCGGACACGTGACGCGTTCAAACTCCTCGGCCGTGAAATCTATCTCGAAGGCCGGGGGATTACGGCACATCTGGATGAGAACCTGCTGGAGGTGGAAAAGAATGTCAAGGCAGTTCTTCAGGAGTAGTTTCCTTGCTGCCGTCATGGTGTTGATCGCCGTGGCCGGCTGGGGCGCCGGAAATCCGGCGCCAGGGGAACGAGAGCCGATCGTGATTACCGCCGAGCGCATGAAAGCGACCAAACTGGGCGACCGGGTCACCTTTTTGGGGAACGTGGAGCTCAAGAAGGAAGACATGATTCTTACGTCCGACGCGATTGTTGTTTTTTATAATAATAGGACGAAAGGCGTTAATGAGATTGAGGCCCGGGGAAATGTCCAGGTGCGCCGGGAAGGAAGGGTGGCATTCGCGAACCGGGCGCTCTATTACAGCCGTGAAGAGAAAATCGTTCTTACCGGTGATGCGCGTATCATAGAAAATAAAAACCAGATCGGCGGCGACAGGATAACGGTGTTCGTACGTGACGACCGCAGTATTGTTGAAGGCGGCAGGGTGCTGTTCTACCAGGATAAGGCCGAAGAGAGCGAAAAGGCGGAAGAGGGAGCGAGTGTTGACACGAAGAATTCCGAGTAAATGAGAAGCAGCAAAATTGCTCCGCTCTGTTCAAACCGAAGGGCGCGCATAATGAGACGTGGCTCGTCGGTCTTTTGAGACGGTTCTGTGGGATATGCTATGCAGGGACTTGAGGCAAAAAAACTGGAGAAATGGTACAAAGGCAGAAAGGTCGTCCGGGGGGCGAGCTTTCAGGTCAAGAGCGGAGAGGTCGTCGGTCTTCTCGGTCCGAACGGCGCCGGTAAAACGACGACGTTCTATATGGTCGTGGGACTGGTGCGGCCGGACCAGGGACGGGTCGTTCTTGACGGGACGGACATTACAAAGATGCCGATGTACCAACGGGCCCAGAACGGCATCGGGTACCTGGCCCAGGAACCCTCTGTTTTCAGGAAACTGACGGTCGCGGAGAACCTGATGGCCATACTCGAGACGCTCAATATTTCGGCAGGAGAGCGGAACGAGCGGCGTGACAGCCTGCTCAACGAGTTCGGCATTATGCACCTGGCGGACAACAAGGCGTTTACCCTGTCCGGCGGCGAGCGGCGGCGTGTGGAAATCGCCCGTGCTCTTACGCTGTCACCTTCCTTCATGCTCCTCGATGAGCCCTTCGCGGGGATCGATCCCCTTGCGGTCCAGGATATTCAGGGCATTATCGCTCACCTCAAGAGCAAGGGGATCGGGATCCTGATCACCGACCACAACGTTCGGGAGACGCTCGCGATCACGGACCGGGCCTATATTATCAATGAAGGGAAGATCATCGAAGCAGGATCGGCTTCGGAAATTATGGCAAGCCCGCGTGTTCGGGAATTCTACCTGGGGCAGGCCTTCAGGATGTAGTCATGAAAAATACCAGGTTGCAGGCACTCAATCACCAATGAGCTCCAGAGGCCAGGCATACCATTCAAAACGTTTAGGCCATTGGAGCTTTGCATCGGGGTAATATTTGGGGTTTGCGATGTGAAGTCTGGAAGTTGGAAGTTGGTTTAATCATATGGAAGCACGACTTGAACTGAAACTGTCCCAGAAGCTCATTATGACGCCGCAGCTTCAGCAGGCGATTAAGCTGCTGCAGCTGTCGAGGCTTGAGCTTGTTCAGTCTGTCTCGCAGGAACTCATGGAGAATCCTGTGCTGGAGGAGCTTCCCCTGGACGCCGCCGATGAAGACGCCGGCGGCAGTGAGGGTGAGGATGCAGGTGAGGTCCTGCCGTCGGCGGAAGCGGGGAATGAAAAGACCGGCGCGGCAGAAGCAACGGACACAGCGGAACTCAAAAGCGATCTCACCCACGGTCAGGAGTGGGATGAATACCTGAACGAGATGGATGACGGGCGCGACTTCGGGTATGCAGAGTCGAATGAAAACGAGCTGCCGTCGTACGACCAGCGGCTGACCCGCCGTCCATCGCTGAGTGACCATATCCTCTGGCAACTTCGGCTCTCGACATCCGATCCGGGCCTCCTGAGCGGCGGAGAATGGATCATCGGAAACATCGATGATGACGGCTATCTTCGGACATCGCTCGACGAGCTTGAAAAACAGTCCTCCCTCCCGCAGAAGACCCTGGAACGTGCACTCCACCTGATACAAAGCTTTGACCCGCTCGGCGTAGGGGCGCGCACGCTCCAGGAATGCCTGCTTATTCAGGTGAAGCAGCTCGACTTCGAGGGCACGCTTGTCGAGAAGATCATCCGGCTTCATCTTACGGACATCGAAAAGAAACGGTACGCGAATATTGCGAAGGTCCTCGATGTATCGCTCCAGGATGTCATGGAGGCGGCGCAGATTATTATTCACGAAATGGAGCCGAAACCCGGGAGGCCGTATACGGCAACTGACACGCACTATGTGGTGTCCGATGTGTACGTAACGAAAGTGGAAGAACGCTACGAGATACAGCTGAACGATGAAGGATTGCCGAGGATACGCATCAGCCCCTACTATCGAAAGCTTCTGAGCCGATCGGACGAAATCGACAAGGCAACCAAAGAATATATCGAAGAGCGGATGCGATCTGCGCAATGGCTCATCAAGGGCATGGAACAGCGGAATAAGACGATATACAAGGTTGCCGAGAGCATCGTGCAATTTCAGGAAGATTTTCTCGAGCACGGCGTTTCCGACCTGAAGCCCATGGTGCTGAAGGATGTGGCGGAAGATATATCGATGCATGAGTCCACGATAAGCCGCGTCACCACGAACAAGTATATGCATACTCCCCAGGGCATCTTTCCGATGAAGTTTTTCTTTACCACCGGTTTTTCCGCCGGGACCGGGAGCGAGGTCTCATCCCTCACCGTGAAGGATGCCATACAGAAAATGATCAAGGAGGAAGACTCATCGACGCCGCTCAAGGACCAGCAGATCGTCGACTCCTTGAAGGCGCAGGGGATCAACATCGCAAGGAGAACGGTGGCAAAATACCGTGAAGAGCTCAGGATACCGCCGACGAGCGTCAGGAAGCGGATTGGATAGCTGATGACCTCCTGATATGATACGGATGAGAGACCTCCTGCGGGATACCCTGGTGATCGAAGATATCAGCGCATCCGACCGGAACGGCGTCATCAGTGAATTTGCTGAGTTGCTCCGGTCAGCGGGACTGGTAGGGGACAAGGATGAGATTGTTCGCCTCCTTGTTGATCGTGAGACGCTCGGAAGCACCGGCGTCGGTGACGGCGTGGCCATTCCGCACGGGAAAGTGCCGGGGCTGCAGGAAATGATCGTGTCCTTCGGTCGGTCGAGGAAGGGCGTCGATTTCGAGTCAATGGACGGCAAGCCTGCGTACCTGTTTTTTCTCCTTCTCGTACCGCCGAACAACCCCGGCGAACACCTGAAAATGCTCGCCCGGATATCCCGGATACTCAAAAACCCGGCGCTGCGCGAACAGTTACGGTCTGCACACGACGGCCGGGAGATCCGGCAGATGATAATCGAAGAGGACAGTAAGTATCCGCAACCATGACGGTCAAGGTAAAAGAGCTGATGGAGCAGGCGGAACTCCTCGCCGGCCGGGCCGGCCTGGAGCGGGAGATTACATCGCCGCAGGTGTGTGAGCCGGACCTTTCTTCTTCAGCTCAGCAGAAAAATATGGTTGCCGGCGTGGTACACCTGAAGCCGGCACAGGGTGCTTACCTGCGATCGCTGGCGCGGCCGGAGCGTAGCCGCCTTATCCGCGCACTGGTGAAAAAAAATCCGGCCTGTATCGTGGTTACCGGAGGAGCGGTCAGCCAGGAGCTTCTTACCAGCGCGGAGAAGGCGGGGATTCCTGTTTTCAAGACAAAACACCTCGTACGCCTGTCCCGGTTTCTCGTCGAGGGACTCAGGCCGAAGGTCAGCCTGCACGGCGTCCTCGTCGAGATTTTTGGACTCGGTACCCTCATTCTTGGAGAAAGCGCCATCGGGAAGAGTGAGGCGGCTCTTGATCTCGTGCTCCGCGGCCATAAACTGGCGGCCGATGATGTCGTTGTTCTCGAAAAGAACGCCGACGCCATAATCGGCAGCACGCCCGATCTGGCTGCCGATCTCCTGGAGGTCAGGGGCCTCGGCATCATTAATGTGCGCGCGTTGTACGGTACGTCTGCTACGGTCGGCTCGTCTGCCGTCGGCCTTGTCGTTGAGTTGGAAGAGTGGAAGAAAGGGCGGCACTACAGCCTGCTCGGCCTGCGGGAGCGGCGTTATCGTATTCTCGGCGTGAACATACCGTATCTCAAGCTGCCGGTTAAGCCGGGACGAACAATGGCCACGCTCATCGAAGTTGCTGCGAGAAACCAGCTTCTCAAAAAGAAAGGGATCAATGCGGCTCGGGAGCTTGACCGGCGTCTCAAAAGGAGGCTTGCCGGATGAGCGGAAACCGGATGGTGATTGTCACGGGGCTTTCCGGCTCGGGACGCAGCGCAGCGCTCAAGGCCTTTGAGGACATCGGCTATTATTGTACCGACAATCTTCCCCTTCAGCTCCTTGCCGCCTATGTCGAGTTTGCCGAAGGGTCAGCGGAGGCGCGTCTCACCGCCATCGGTATCGATGTCAGGGAAAAGGGATTTCCCAAATACTTCCCGAAGCACCTCGCGGATCTCACGGGCACGGGCCGTACGATCGAGGTCCTTTTTCTCGAGGCGACGGACCAGGCGCTCGTAAGGCGGTTCAGCGAGACGCGCAGGCCCCATCCCCTTGCACGGGGGACCACACCGCTCCTCGACGGGATCAGGCGTGAACGGGATGCGCTCGGCGAAGTGAAAGGGCTTGCCGACCGGGTGATCGATACATCCGATTACACGGTCCATGACCTGCGCCAGGCCATAGAACGCCACTATGCCGAGGTCGATGCCGGGAGGCCCCTGGTGGTGACGATTGTTTCCTTTGGGTACAAATTCGGGATTCCTTACGACCTCGATCTGCTCTTTGATCTGCGGTTTCTCCCGAATCCGCATTTTGTCGAGGCATTGAAACCCCGAACGGGAGAGGACCCCGAGGTCAGTCGATACGTCCTGTCACCGAAGGAATCAGAAGAGTTTGTGGCACGGTTTCTGGCATTTCTTACCTTCCTGTTGCCGCGCTACCGGACCGAGGGAAAAAGCTATCTCACCATCGGCTTCGGATGCACGGGGGGGAGGCACCGGTCGGTAGCGGTTTCGCTCGCCATAGCCGAGTCTCTCCGAACGAACGGTTACGAAGTAATCGTAAAGCACCGGGATATCGGGTAGCGGAGAATCATTTCTCATGCACAACGGGAAGAGGTGAAAGGAGACGGAGCATGGTCGGACTGGTTGTGATATGCCATGGCGACATGGGCACCGAGCTGGTGAAGGCCGCGGAAATGATCGTCGGGAACGTTGAGGCAGTGGAGTCGGTGAGCGTGAGACCGGACAGCGCCCCCGAGACCCTCAAGGATGAGATACAGCGCGCCCTGAAGAAGGTTGACCGGAAGAAGGGCGTGATGATGATCACCGACATGTTCGGCGGGACGCCGTCCAATATCGCGCTTGCATTTCTGGGGGAGAACGTGGAAGTCGTCACGGGGGCGAACCTCTCCATGCTCATCAAATTCGCGAATCACCAGGACGATAAACCGTTGACGGAACTTGCCGCCCTCGTGCAGGAGGCGGGCCAAAAAAGCATCGTCATCGCCAGTCAGATGCTGAAGGGGGCGCCGTAAGCCTCATGCTTGTCCTTACTCGCATAGATGATCGGTTGATCCACGGACAGGTGGTGGAAGGATGGGTCAATTTTCTGAATGCAACGTGTATCCTCGTTGCCGATGNNATAAGGTTGCCTCGAACCCTCTTCAGCGGTCCATCATGCAGATATCCGTGCCCCATGGACTTAGAGTGATCATCGGCGGCGTAGAGACCATCTCTGCCGAGCTCCGTTCCTCCTCTTTTGATGCGGAGCGCGCCATCCTGCTGTTTTCCAACCCTGCAGATATGCTGCGCGCAATGAAAATGGGATTTGAATGCAAGGAACTCAACATCGGCGGTCTGCATTACATCCCCGGCAAGTGCAAGCTCATGGACGTGCTTTCCGTCGACAGAACAGACATGCAAGCCCTGCGAGAAATCATCGACCTGGGCGTGAAAGTTGATATTCAGACCGTACCGACAGAGCGGCCGCTCGCGCTCGGCAAAGTATTGAAGCAGTGTCCGTGATCGGACCGCCGTCTGTTGCAGCTGGACTGCGGGGCCGTGCTTGGTGAAAGGAGTTTTCGGCGCCTGCGGAGCGTTTCTCCGGAGCGGGTTTGTATACCATGATTTTCTTTGATGCACATACGCTCAGTTCTCTCGTCCTTATCGCCGTTATCGGAGGGGTCCTCGGGCTCGACAGGACGGCGGCAGGTCAGTTTATGATCTCCCAGCCCATCGTTGCCGGGCCGATTATCGGATGGATTCTGGGAGACGCCACCGTGGGGCTCATCATCGGCGCGCTTCTTGAGCTTATCTGGGTAATGGACATGCCGATTGGTACGTTCGTGCCTGCGGACTCGACTGCGGTGACCGTGTCGTCCACGGCAATCGCGGTTCTTGGCGGCGCCGGAGAACCGGTGCTCCCCGTCATCGGGTTCAGCATCCTGCTCACGGTGGGGATGGTGCCGATCACCACCGTGGCAGAGCACCGATCGCGGAAATGGATGTCCAAGCTCGCGGATATGGCCATTGCCGCCCCGGGAGAGGTCGTTGGGCAGCGGCTGGCCCGGGCGCATCTGTCCGGACTCGTCGTCTTTTTCCTGAAGTCATTCATCGTCTACCTTGTTCTGCTGCCCCTGGGACTGGCTGCTATTGTTCTTTTCCGGCAGATGCCGGATACGATCCATAGGGCCATGGAACTGTTCGTAAAATTTCTCCCCCTCGTCGGCGTGGCGGCTGTTGTCCGGAAATTGTCGATCAGAACTGCCGACCGGTTTCTTCTTGCAGGGATTGTTGCTGCCGCGATCTTGAGCATGGCCTTTCACGTTCCCGCCGTCTTCATCACGGCTGTTACGGTCGGACTTGGCTGGATAGGGGTACGATACGGTGAACGATGAACCGAAAAAAATAAGGGGTATTGACCTGCTGAAGGTGTTCTTCCGGGCGCTCCTGATCCAGGCGTCATGGAGCTTTGACCTTCTCCAGTCCATGGGGTTCGCCTATGCCATGCTGCCGGTTCTCAGAAAGCTCTACCCGGACAAGGCTGAGTTCGCATCCCGACTGAACCTCCATACGGAGTATTTCAATACCCAGCCGTACCTCGCTTCTTTTATCCTGGGTGCTGCCGTAAAAATGGAGGAGGACCGGGCATTCGGCAGGAATGATAACGTCGACAGCGCTGAAATGAAGTCAGCGCTCATGGCTCCCCTCGGGGCCGTTGGTGACGGGTTCTTCTGGGCCGCGCTTAAACCGTTTGCCGCGACGATTGCCGTATCGCTCCTCATCGTCGGTGTATGGTGGGCGCCGTTGTTGTACCTCCTTCTCTACAACGTTTGGCATGTCGGCCTCCGGATAAACCTGCTGTTCCTCGGATACCGGAGCGGCGGGGATGCCGTGGCGCTCATAGAGCGTCATAACTTTTCGAAATTGACCCGGTTGTTTAAGGCGTCGTCGCTCTCCGTGCTGGGGGGGATGCTGGGAACGCTGACTGCCTGGCGTCCTGAATTCAGATTGACGGTGCCCCTATCCGGCCCTCTGACGATCCTGTTCGGCGCGGCGTTCACCCTTGTCTTGATCGAAGCGCTGCGGCGGGGCGGATCACCGATTAAACTCATGCTCGGGCTGGCAGCTGTCTGCCTGGCCCTGGCCTATGCAGGAGTTCCGTGATGATAAAAAAAGAAGTCCTCATTGAAAACCAGCTCGGCCTGCATGCGAGAGCTGCAGCACAAATCGTCAAGGCCGCGTGTGCGTTTTCATCAAAGATTACCCTGGTCAAGGACGGACTGGAAGTGGACGGAAAGAGCGTCATGGGAATCATGATGCTTGCCGCGGCCAAGGGATGTACGCTCATGCTCCATGCGGACGGAAGCGATGAGACCGATGCCGTGGCCAGGCTCGAGTGTCTGTTTAAGGACAAGTTCGGCGAGAAGGAGTAAATAACGGAAGCTACGCATGTTTTGACCGCAATCCAGGTGTGTGAACAGTAGCGAGCGATCGGGGCAATGCGTGTCTGAAGGCGAACCATAGCGTTGCATGGCGGCGTTGATCAGAAGAGGAACCGAGGTTATGGAAGAGAAGGTATACAGCGGCATAGGGGCTTCACCGGGGATCGTGATCGGCAGGGCGTACCTCCTCGACCGGCGTAAGGTTGTGGTTGCGGGCCAGAGGATCGAAGAAGTAAGTGTCAAGGATGAGGTCGCCCGTTTCCGGAAGGCCGTGGAAATTTCGAAAAGCCAGCTCGAAGACCTCAAAAAACGGTTCGCCCGGGGGCTCGGAAAATCCCACCGCTATATCATCGATACCCTCGTCATGCTTCTTGAAGACAAGATGCTCATCGACAAGACGGTCAAGCTGATACGGGAATCACAGGTAAACGCCGAAGGCGCGCTCAAGGACACGATCACATCCATCGGGCAGAAGTTCGATAAGATCGAGGATGAGTACCTCCGCGAGCGCAAACACGATATTGAGCAGATAGGCGAGCGGATCCTGAGAAATCTCGTCGGCCACCGGCAGGAAAGCCTCACGGATATAGAAGGCGAGGCCATTGTCATCGCCCACGACCTTGCTCCGACGGACACGCTCCAGATGCGGAAGGACAAGATCCTTGCCTTTGCCACGGACGCGGGCAGCAGGACCTCCCATACCGCTATCCTGGCCCGTTCCCTCGGCATCCCCGCTGCCGTCGGTCTTGATACCATCACCGACGTCGTCAAGACGGGTGATGTGGTCATCGTGGACGGGATCCACGGCGTTGTCATTGTCGACCCGGGAGAAGAGACGTTCCTGGAATACCTCAAGCGGCAGCGGCGATTCAAGTACTTCGAACAGGAACTGGAAAAACTCAGGACCCTTCCGGCGGAAACGCTCGACGGTCACCAGGTCTACCTCCACGGCAACATTGAGCTGCCCGAGGAAGTCGCTTCCGTTGCCGAGCACGGGGGAACGGGCATCGGACTGTACCGCACGGAATTCCTCTTCATGAACAGGCCGACGCTGCCGAGTGAAGATGAGCACTACCATGCCTATCGGCATGTGGCGGCCCAGGCGGCTCCCCACGAGGTCGTCATTCGCACACTCGATGTCGGCGGTGATAAGATTGCATTGTCGCAAACCATCGACGGGGAAGCGAATCCGGCCCTCGGCTTGCGTGCGATCCGGTTTACGCTTCAGAAACCTGATATCTTCAAGGCGCAGCTTCGGGGTCTTCTGCGGGCCGCGGCCCAGGGGAACATAAAGATACTGTTCCCCATGATTTCGAGCCTCCCGGAACTGCGGGAGACAAAAAAAATACTGGCCGAAGTAAAAGAGGAACTCCGGTCCGACGGCGTGACCTTTCAGGAGCACGTTGAGATCGGCATAATGATCGAGGTCCCCGCAGCGGCGATGATTGCCGACCTCCTTGCCGCCGAGGTCGACTTTTTCAGTGTCGGGACCAATGACCTGATCCAGTATACCCTCGCCATTGACCGCCAGAATGAGCATGTTGCCTATATGTACGAGCCCCTTGATCCGGCGGTGCTCCGATTGCTTCAGATGGTATCCAAGGCAGCCCAGCAGGGAAACATCACCCTGTCCATGTGCGGTGAGATGGCCGGAGATCCCCTTTACGCGGCGATCCTGCTCGGTCTCGGGTTTCAGCATCTCAGTATGAACGTGGCGTCCATTCCCTGGGTCAAGCGAGTCATCAGATCGGTTCGCATGGACGATGCCAACGAGCTCGTCTCCCTCGTCATGCAGGAGTCGACGGCTGAGGGGGCCAGAAAAACAGCGGAATCGTTCATGCAGAAGCGGTTTCCCGATCTGGTTGCAGAACTGTGACGGCAGGTCATGAAACAGGATCGGTAGCGGAAATCGAGGCCGATACGATTGAAGGGCTGTCATGACGCAGCGCCTCCATGGCGGGAATGTTTCCGAGGCCGCGCAACGCTATGGCCTTGCCGAGGACGACATCCTTGATTTCAGCGCCAACGTAAACCCTCTCGGACCATCGCCGGCGTCGCTCAAGGCAGCGAGAACGTCTCTTGCCGCGGTAGGCCGCTACCCGGACAGCGACACGCCGGAATTGAAAGCCGCTTGTGCCCGGTATTTCGGCGTCAGGCCTGATCAGGTCCTGTGCGGGAACGGCTCGATCGGTCTTATCCACCTCATTCCCCGCGTATTCAGACCGAAACGGGTCCTGATCACGGCCCCGACCTTTACGGAATACGCCGCGGCAGTAGCGGACGCCGGCGGTACCGTCGTATCCTTTCCGCTCCGGGAACAAGACGGATTTCGCGTTGATCCCCTCGAACTGGCCCCGCAGCTCAAAGGCGTGGACATGGCCATTCTGTGCAATCCGAACAATCCAACAGGACGTCTTGTCAAAAAGGTCGAGATGGATCGGATTGTTCAGGATACCCTCGACGCCGGCGTGAAATTGGTGGTCGATGAAGCATTCATGGATTTTGCCGAATCAGAATCAATCGCCCGGACGGCGACTGAGTTTCCTCATGTGGTCTGTATACGGGCGTTCACCAAGTTTTTCGCTCTGGCTGGCCTCCGCATAGGGTATCTGCTTTCCCATGAAGCGAATATCCAGGCACTCCGGGCCGGCCAGGAACCCTGGACGGTAAGCGTACCTGCAGAGCGGGCGGCTGTTGCCGCGTTGCGTGACGAACGCTACATCAGCAAAACGCACCGGTTGGTAACGAGAGAGCGCCTATGGCTGCAGTCGATGCTTCGACAGCTGCCCGGCATTGAACCGATTGACGGGTCGGCG
>DMKB01000302.1 GCA_003454665.1 Nitrospiraceae bacterium
TGTTGTTTTTCCACGTCGCCGGCTGAGGATCATTGTCATTGCACGCCCCGGCATAGAGAGAACTGCAGAGATAGGCCGGATTGCCCGCGTAGATAATCGTCGGACCGACATGGCATGTCTCGCCAAGACTTACGCAGTCCGCGTTTGTGGTACAAGACTGGCTCTGCGTGTCCGAACAATGGCCGGGAATCCCGTCATACACGCCAGGACACTGGTTCTTGACCGTATTGATCGCATCGTTTCCTACGGTCTTCGGGGCTGCCATTTTATTATACTGCCAGCACTCCTGTATGGTCTGCTGGAACACCACCTTTTGCTTGGTCTCGATATCCTTATTCGAAAAATCACCAAGTTCCAGACATTCCTCGACGGCCGTCCGTATTTGGGAATGCACGGCATCCGCCTCGATGAGGTCAATGGCATTCTGGCACTTGCCCTGATCGTAGTCGCCTTCATAGATATTAATAAACGTCTGTCCGCCTTCCGACGGCGATGCATGGTTGTAGGGATCAGGCGGTCCTTCGACAGTGAAGGAAATGCCGACCGACGTGTTGGTGTTGTTCGTCTCCGGCGCGGCATAGTTCACGAAATCAGCGTTCAGCGCTTCCTTCACGAAGCCCCTGCCCACGCAGCCCCGGGACTCGGCGATGAGGTGATCGTTCGTGTCGTCGTATTTCCCGCCCGTCAGGATCTGCTTCTGGACATCGAACTTCGAAGACGTTAGCCAGTTCAGGTAATTGCCCTTTGCCGTGAAGCTCGTGACGGAATCTTTCGTGGTGCAGGTGCCGTCGCTGCATATGACACAAAGCGTGTCGGTAATCTCCTTCGTGCAGACGGCCGGGGGAAAGGCGCCCGTGTATTTTACGAAATAATTGTTCGTAAAATCATATTCGTAATAGACGTCATAGATCACTTCTAACACCTTTTCCGTGCTCTCGAAATACCCCATATAGGTGTTCGCGCTCTGGTAGGTCTGGTCGTAGCAATAATAGGGTTCCCTCGTGAAGGTCTTACTCACCGTGCAGGTCTCGCCTGGTGGGCATGGCGCGGCGTCGGAGCACGGGGCAGCGCCGCTGCCTGAACACGTTCCGGTGAACTTGCCCTCGTCGATATAGGTGAGGTCGTACATGCTCGCGGAGTTATCAATCAGCATGAGCAGGTTGGGATTAATGGTCGCGCCGATGAGCGGCGGCTTGATGCAGTAGTCGGACATTGCAGCCCCAAAAGACAGCGCCGGCAGCATCATGAAAAAAATAACCCATGCCGCGTTCAGGATGAATTTGTATGATTTCCGTGACCACTTCATTATTCCTACCTCCGTAGCTCCGCGAGTAAATCCGATCATATGCCGTTCAGTTATTCGCGCTCCCCTGCCGTCCGAGGGCGGTGCGCGACTCCGACGTATGATGGACGTCGGCCAGCCAGACATCGTACCGGTCCCAGATATGGCGCCTGCAGACCGGGCAAAGCTCCCATACCATGGCCTCGGGGAATGCCGTTACAATGGCCCCCCCGCAATCGGGACAGGTGATCCGGTACTGTGTCATAATTTCCACCATAGGCTCTACACAATTGCACATATTATATCATTTATGTGCATTACTTTTATATATGTATTACATGCAACACCTGTACCAGATAATATTACCTTAATTATCAGTGAGTTACTACCTTACTGGCAGGTAAAAATAGAGGGGGAAATGCCCATTTATGTAATGAATTACACAGCAAAAGGAGCATAGTGAATTTTACCATAAAAGCCAAAAAACACAAGGTCATCGGGGAACACGGATCAACAAGTGTCAAAGAATGTATTCTCGCGCAAAGACGCAAAGGCGCAAAGGCGCAAAGAAAAGCCAAAGAATTTAGACAGGATTAATAGCCTAAAGGCCACATGCAGGATGGAAAATAAATTGCATTAGTGACGAATTGTCTTTACAGTGGAAGACTCCTGACTCCTGACCCCTGACTCCTGACCCCTGACCCCTGACCCCTGACTCCTGGCTCCTGATTCCAGATTCCTAATGCCTGATTCCTGCCTACTGTTTACTGTCTACTGCCTACTGTCTACTAGCTCCTGTCTCCCTGCACTTAAAACTTTGCAATTTGCACTTTTCATTTTGCACTTTGCATTGAGGATGCTCCTGTCTCCTGTCATCCGTACCCTATCCGCTTTATCCGCAGTTATCCGTGACCAAACATATCTTTGACTCTTTTTCGAATTGAGCCTTTTGCTTTTACTGCTTCCAGATATTTTAATCTTCTTTGTTCGCATTTTCCGCGTCGCTTAAAAGCGCCTACCTTTGGATATCCGCGTAAATCCGCGGCCAAAATGTCTTTTACTGGTTTGGAGATTTATCACTTATTCTCGAAGTGCTCTTTATCCGGTTTTTCTGCGTAAATCTGCGTCCAACATATCATTTGATTCTAGAAAGTTATTTCTCAGTTTTTCAATTTTCCTAACTTCTTTATCCGCATTTTCCGCGTAAATCTGGGGCCAACACAATCTTTTGAATTATTCCCTCAAACAACCACAACCCCTGCGTAGGCAACCACCTGGTCAAAGTCGCCGCTCACCTCACCGGAATTCGTGTACTTGACCAGTTCGGCGCTTGTTGCGCCGAGGGCCCTGCAGGCGACGAGCATGGCCACGGCCGGGCCGAAGCCGCACATGGTGATGCCGAGGTCCCGGACCGTGCGGTACAGCCCTTCGGGGTCGAGCTTCAAGAGATGATTAATGGCCTTGTGGTCCTTTTCTTTCGCCGTGGCAGCAGGCTCGTAATGGCTCATGTCGGAGCTGGCAACGATCAGCGCATCTGTTGAGGCGACCGGCCGGTCGCCCCTACGTTCCTTGATTGCTTCCGCAATGGCCGTCCCCACCGCCCTGCACGTATCGAGCCTCGTGTCGAGCATCTGGATGGGCACGATGGTGAACGGGTCTTTCAAGTATTGGATGAAGGGAAGCTGGACTTCGAGGGAGTGCTCCCGCATGTGGGCGAGGGAGTCTTCGTGGATAAAAGAGGATTTTTCCTTGATGGCATCAGCGAGGGTCTCGTCGATGGCCACCGTGCCGAGGGGCGTCTCCCAGGAACCGCTGGTCATGATCGAGACGGGCGCTCCCAGGCCGGTGTGGTTCGGCCCGATGAGCACGTAGGTATCGGGCATCTCGATGCGGGAGTACACGGCGCCGGCAACGCTGCCGGAATACAGCAGGCCGGCATGGGGTGAGAGGATGCCGCGGGCCCGTACCCGCTCCGCATCGGGCTCGAGATAACCCTCGACCTGCCGTCTGAGTCCTTCTGCCGTTCCCTGGTAGAAATACCCTGCCACTGCTGCCTGACGGGACATGGGAACCTCATCATGATGCGGGATGGGGAATTGGGAAAGCCCTGTGAATGACGTTGTGAACTGTTATACTGCCTGACCCCGACAAGCTGGAAGCAAGTCTTTTTTTGACAGGATGTACAGGATGTACAGGATGTATCAGGATAAAACCGAATAAATAGCTTTTTAAAAATCCTGTTAATCTTGTTAATCCTGTCTAAGACTTTCCCTTCTTCGGGATTTTTTTTATTTTGAGTAGAATTTTCTTCCTTAGTTACTATGGTAATCTGGAATACTGCGCCCGGCAATCCAAAACGACCATTACTCCGCGCCCTGTACCTTGTTGAGCGTTCCCTGGGACCGCATCTCCGAGTACTGCTGCAGGACGTCCCGGACATTGGGGCGCCGGGCGATGAGGTCGGTGAGTTTTGCTTCGTCCACTTCCAGAATGTCCGTGTCTTCCGCCGCCTCCACCGTGGCGGTCCGGGGCTTGCCGGTGAGAAAGGATATTTCGCCGAAAAATTCACTCGGCCCCAGTACGGCAAGCTCCACGCGCTCGCCTGAAACAAGGGTGGTGTAGACCTTCACCGAACCGTTGGCGATCACATAGACCGAGTTGCCGCGGCCCCCTTCCTGGAGGATTACCGTGCCGGCCTTGACGGTGTGCACCACCATCCGCGAGGTGAAGTCATTGAACTCATCCTGGGTAAAGCTGGAAAAGAGCGGAATGACGCTGTTCGCCGGCTTCTGTTTGCCCGGATCCACGGGCTCGGCCTTCTGCTCGGAAATCGTTGTATGGGAATGGAGCGCCTCGATCTTCTGCTGCGCCCGGCGGTTGTTCGGATCGATCCGCAGGGCGAGTTTATACTGGGCCAGGGCCTTCACCACGGCCCCCTTCTCGGCATACAGGTCCGCGGCACGGACGTACTCGTTGGCGGCAACGGTCTTCTGGTTCAGCTTCTGGTAGGCATCGCCGATGCGGACGCGCACGATGGGATCGGGATCGAGGGCGAAGAGTTTTTCCATCTCCGGAATGGCCGACTTCCAGTCCGACTTTGACACGTATTTCTGGATGGCCTCAAGGATATTCCCTTTTTCCGACGACATCAGCCCTCCCTTTTTCATTCCCATCCCTCGCTGGTCACTGCAAGGTGGACGCGGAGCGATTACGAGCGCATCGAACTTCTTTCCGCCCCTGTCACACCGCCCCTTTTACCTTCTCGATGGTGCTCTTGACCCGCTGTTCGTGATGCTTCTGCATGACCTCCCTGATGCGGGGCCACTTGCCGATCAGGTCCATAAGCTCCTCTTCCGGTACTTCGAGAAGGTCCGTGGCTTCCGCGGCTTCCACCGTCGCCGTCCTGGGGTTGCCCGTGAGAAAGGCGATCTCGCCGAAGAAGTCACTGGGCTGGAGCATCGCCAGGTCCACCTGTTTGCCCTGCACCGTGGTGTACACCTTCACCGCTCCCTGGGTGATGACGAACACGGAGTTGCCTGCTTCGCCTTCACGGATGACGATCTGGCCGGCCGGAACATTGTGGATGACCATGCGCTTCGTAAATTCGATGAATTCTTCCTGAGTGAGGTCGGAGAACAGCGGAACGACACTGCTCGTCGGCTTCTGCGAACCGGCAAGCACGGGCTCGAGTTTCTTTCCCGAGACGGTGTCGTGGGAGTGGAGGGCTTCCAGCTTCTGCTGGGCCTGCTTGTTCGCCGGGTCGAGGCGCAGCGCGAGCTTGTACTGGGCCAGGGACTTGACCACGAAACCCCTCTCCGCGTACAAATCGGCCGCGCGAATGTATTCTTTCACGGCATCGGGCTTCCGGTTCAGCTTCTGGAGCGCGTCGCCGATCCTGACCCTGACCTGGGGGTCGGCATCGACGGCAAAGAGCTTTTCCATCTCCGGGATGGCCGACTTCCAGTCCGATTTGCTCACGAGTTTCTGAATATGGTCGGTTAGCGCCGCTTTTTCCGACATCCGTTGCCTCCCTGAGTACCTATTGTATCATAAACGGACAGGGCCTACAGGCCTTCAGCCCGCTTAATGCGCCTTTTTCTCGGCGTTCTCGAAGCGCGTGTATTTACTGATGAACGTCAGGTCTACTTTGCCCACCGGGCCGTTCCGCTGCTTCCCGATGATCGCTTCGGCGGTCCCCCTCCTGCCGCAGAGGCATTCACCGTCATAGGGGCACTCGCACTTATTGTACACCTCTTCCCGGTAGATAAAGAATATGACGTCGGCGTCCTGTTCGATGGCGCCGGATTCGCGAAGGTCGGCAAGCATCGGCCGCTTGTCCTTGCCCCGGGTCTCGACGGCGCGGTTGAGCTGTGACAGGGCGATGACCGGGACCTGCAGTTCCTTGGCAAGGGCCTTGAGTGATCGGGATATATCGGATATCTCCTGTTCACGGCTGTCGGCCCCCCGCCGGCCGCGCATGAGCTGGAGATAGTCAACGATAATGAGCTGCAGTCCGTGCTCGGCCTTCAGCCGCCGCGCCTTGGCGCGCATCTCGAGGACCGTGATCGCCGCCGTGTCGTCGATAAATATCGGCGCCTCCGACAGCCTGCCCGCGGCCATGGTCAGCTTGGGCCAGTCCTTTTCGCCGAGATAGCCCGTCCGGAGCCGGTGGGCGTCCACCCGCGCCTCGGAGCAGAGCATCCGGAGCACGAGCTGCTCCTTGGACATCTCCAGGCTGAAGACCGCAACGGGTTTTTCCTTTTCGATTGCGCAGTGAGACGCGACGTTCAGGCAGAACGCCGTCTTTCCCATGGACGGTCTGCCTGCCACGATGATGAGGTCGCTCTGCTGGAATCCCGACGTCATCCGGTCGAGATCGACGAAGCCCGTGGGGATGCCGGTGACCATTTCCTTTCGCTCATAGAGCTGTTCAATGGTCTCGAAGCTGCTCTTCACGATGTCCTTCAGCGCAATGAAGGAATCCTGTATCTTTTTCTGCGTGATCTCGAAGATCGACCGCTCAGCCTGGTCGAGAAGCTCGTCCACGTTCACGATGGAGCGCGAGTCATCATAGCTTTGCGTGATGATGTCCGTGGCTGTATGGATCAGCCTGCGCAGCACCGCCTTCTCGCGCACGATCCTGGTGTGGTTCTTGATGTTTGCCGCCGTCGGGACCAGGCTGACGAGGGTCGACAGGTACGAGGCGTCTCCCGCGGTCTCGATGCCGTTCCTGATGCGGAGCGCGTCCGACAGGGTCACGAGGTCGATGGCCTCGCCGGTCTCGAACATGTCGAGCATGACCGTGTAAATCCGCCGGTGGGCGTCACGGTAAAAGTCCTCGGGGGAAAGGGTCTCGATGACCTTGTTGATGGAATCGTTCTCGATCAGGATTGCGCCGAGCACCATCTGCTCTGCTTCGATGTTCTGGGGGGGAAGTTTCTGAAGGGTATCTTCGGCCTGCAGCGGCATAATCACACCTCGGGTAAAACCGGAAAAAAGCGGTCAGGAAACAGGGGCCGAGCGAAAACCGGGAAAAAGAAAAAGGCAGGGGTCTGCATCTGCATACCGGTCCTGCCGTTTACATCGTTCCTCTGAACATCCGTCCTCTGTGTTCTGCTGTCCGGGTATTTATTCTTCTTCCGCAACCACCGAAACCTTGATGTCGGCAGTCACGTCGCTGTGCAGTTTCACGGTCACCGTATGGTCGCCGAGCCGCTTGATGGGCTCATCGAGGTGGATCTTCTTCTTGTCGATTGCTACACCCTGGGCCTTCGCCGCCTCGGCAATGTCCATGGAGGTCACGGAGCCGAAGAGCTTGCCTTCTTCGCCGGTCTTTGCCGTGATCGTGACGGAAAGGTTGTTAATCGTATCGGCAACGGCCGACGCCTCTTTCTTGAGCTGCCGGATTCGGTCGTTCACCATCTTCCTCGCGTGCTCAAGGGCCTTCATATTCTTCGGCGTGGCCTCAAGGGCCTTTTTCAGAGGGATAAGAAAATTCCGCGCGTAACCTTCCTTCACCTTTACCGTATCGCCGATCTTGCCTAATTTATCAATATCTTCTCTCAAAATTACCTGCATTGCCGCTGAAACTCCTTTCTCCATCTTCTTCGATGGGCTTGATAGTACCAAAATCAGGGGAAAGTGTCAACCAGGAAATAGTGATTTTTTCTTTAAAATTACGGGGTAATCTGGTATAGTGCGTCATTGTGCAACGAGAAAAGCACCCCCTGTCGGCGAAGGGAAAAACATTTTTACCGCGAAGAGAAACCAAGCCTTATGAAACCACGGGTCCCGGAGTACCGGGACACACAGATGGCCACGGTAAAACCTTTACGGTTTTAAACCGGAGACCCGGACCTATCCGTGTGGCGAAGCCCTGTGTTCCCGCCTGGCGGGACGGTGGTTACAAAGAAAATCTAAGCCTTGTGAAACCACGGGTCCCGGAGTACCGGGACACACAGATAGGCACAGAAATGCTTTTGCGGTTTTAAACCAGAGACCCGGACCTATCCGTGTGGCGAAGCCCTGTGTTCCCGCCCTGGCGGGACGGTGGTTACATTAAATTTGGTTAATGGGAGTGACTCATGGGAGTTCTCGACAGTATCGGAAATACCCCCCTCGTGAAGCTGGATTCCCTCTGCACGAATCCGAAGGTCACGATCCTCGCGAAGCTGGAAGGCAACAACCCCGGCGGCTCGGTGAAAGACCGGATCGCCCGTTTCATGCTCAAAGACGCCGAGGAGCGGGGTGCGATAAAAAAGGGCGATACGATCCTCGAAGCCACGTCAGGGAACACGGGAATCGGCCTCGCCATGGTCGGCGCTGCCGCGGGATACCGGGTGACGCTGGTCATGCCGGCCTGCGTGAGCGTGGAGCGGAGAAAGGTCCTCGAGGCCTTCGGCGCCGAGCTCATCCTGACGCCGGGCTGTGATGGGACGGACGGCGCAATCATGCGGTCCCGTGCGATCCTGGAAGAATCGAACAATCACTATTTCATGCCGAACCAGTTCGACAATACGGCGAATGTCAGGGCCCACTATGAAACGACGGGGAACGAGGTCATTGAGCAGACCGGCGGCAAAATCGATTACTTCGTCGCCGGCATGGGAACGACAGGGACCCTGATGGGCGCCGGCAGACGGCTGAAGGAGGAGAACCAGGACATTCAGATCGTCGGGGTCGAACCCGTCCTGGGCCACAAGATCCAGGGGCTCAAGAACATGGAGGAATCCATCGTCCCGAAAATATTCAACTCCGGCCTTCTCGATGACCGGATAACCGTGGGCGACGAAGACGCCTTCAACACCACACGGATGCTTGCCATCAAGGAAGGCCTGTTCCTCGGCATGAGCAGCGGCGCGGCCATGTACGGCGCGCTCCAGGTTGCCGAACGGATATCACAGGGAACGATCGTCGTGATAATGCCCGACCGGGGCGACCGCTATCTCAGCACGTCCCTCTTCACCTCGGTCTGCGCGAAATGCCCGCCGTGATATACGAAGAAGAGCACTACATTATTGACATTCTTTGCCACGGAGAACACAGAGAAAGGCAGGATTTATTTCTTTAGAAGAAAGCTTGCCTCGGCATTCTCGGCGAACTCTGTGGCGTAATGTATTTCCTGCTCTTGGTAATAACTCCCTCTCCAAATCAGTAACTGACACCGAGTTTAATGCTCAGGCGGTCCCGACGAGATGGCTGCGCTCGAGCGCACCCTGATACTCGCCGGGAAAACCACCAAGCCCCAAGCAACACCAGCGCAGCGAAGGTGTTGCCGGAATACAGCTATTCACTTCAAGTTCCCCGACAAGCATTTGGTGCGCTGCGCAGCCAAGCGGAGCGGACTGCCTGAATTTTTCAGCTGATCCAGAGCAACCAAATTAAAGAAGAACCATATCTTCTTACTCAAAACTGAACTCTTTCTTTACCGCCTGCTCCCGGATGCTCTTAATGATGGCCAGGTCGAGCGTACCCTCTTGCGCATTCTTTTTCCGTTCCTTTTCAACATAGGCACGCCGCTCCTTGTTCAGGGTGTTTATTTTTTTCTGAAGCTCTTTCCGCTTCTTCAGCGTGCTCTCGACATACGCCGCCCGTTCCTTTGTGCTCATTTTTTTCATCTCGTTCGGCAGATCTTTCTCCTTCACGTCCTCCAACTTCACGCTTCCGTTGTCCACGGCGTCGACGAGGTCCCAGGCTGCGTTCACATACTGTTTCGAGGCCTTGGCCACCGAGCGCTGCACCAGGGAACCGCTGCTCATGAACGCGGCG
>DMKB01000308.1 GCA_003454665.1 Nitrospiraceae bacterium
GGGGTCACCCATTAAAAGGCACCGTCAAGAGAAAAAACATCCCCTAAGGTGAGAAACGGAACGTTTCTCATCGAGTATTTATCCGTTATCATCATCTTTACCATTGCCGTAGTTTCATTCAGTTTAGGCGTCAGTTCTTCACTGCACCAGTCACCCATCAGGATTAAGGTCCCGCTGGTGGTACATGATATCCAGCAGCCCTTTCCCCGCGAAGCGGGGACCAGAAAATCTTCGGTACCATGCCGTGTCCAAATGGTTGTCACAGATATCGTGGTTATAAACCAGCCCTTACATGGCTCACGACATGGGCAGTAAAGATCCTGATAACGTTATAATGGGAAGGAATCCATGGGGTCAGGTCTACTTTCTTGCCATTGCGGCCTGATTGTGCTATGGTCACTCCATGGCCCGCCCTTTGCGCATCGAATACCCCGGCGCTGTCTACCACATAACGAGCCGCGGGAATGAAAAGAAGGCCGTCTTCAAGGACGACCAGGACCGGATTAATTTCCTGAATACTCTTCAGCACGTCAATAAACGCTATCATCCCGCCGCAGGCGGGACCATGCCTACTGCCTCATGGACAACCACTACCATCTGCTCATCGAGACCCCTGACGGCAATCTCTCCATCGGAACGCGGCAGTTAAACGGCGTTTATACTCAGCGCTTCAATCCCGCCTAAGGCGGGACCATTTATTTCAGGGCCGGTACAAGGCCGTACTCATCTAGCCTGCTGTTCAGAGCTGAATTTCCTCTTTATCCATGCCGTTTCCCTTTTCTTTCAGCCCCAATCCTTTGTTTTTAGTTGACTTTTCCTGGCCATGCGGCTAATATTCTGAGTATTCCAAAGGGCACATTTTTTCCGAGTATGTCGCCGAAAAAGCATATTCTGTTTTTTATCCCCCCCCAGGAGAAATGGTGAAGCGATATTTGATACTGGTGTTGTTCGTCCTTGTCTCGTTGCCCGGCGCAGTTGCTGCCGGGAAATCGTCCGGGAAAGAGGATTTTCGCTCGATTGATGAGCTTGCTGCTGCGATTATTGCGTACTTTCCCCGCCTCGGCGGAGAGGTCGCCGCGGTGCAGGGCCGGGAGGTGACGATCACCCTCGGAAAGAAGAGCGGGATTAAGCCCGGCATGATCCTGACGCTCTGGAGAGAAGGAAAAGAAATAATCCATCCCGTTACCCGGGCCGCGATCGGCAGGGAGGAAGACGAAGTCGGCAGTGCGGCGGTCGTCACGGTCGGCGCAGACGCATCCACTGCCGTGATCAGGAAGCAGATCAGGAAGCCGGTGAAGGGAGACCGGGCGAGGACGTGCCAGAGCAAGGTTACGCTGGCCATCCTTCAGTTTCCTGACGACCGCAGGGGGATAGCGGAGGAACTTGCGGACCCACTGGACGGGTGCGGCCGGTTTACGGTTCTGGACAGTAAAAAAGCCGAGTCCTTTCTCGAGGGCAAGAACCAGAGAGACAGCGCCCTGATCAGGGAGATGAGCCGACGTTTCGGCCTCGATGCCGTAGTGGTCGTGGGCAACGGACCGCCCAAGGACAGCTCTCTCGTGACGGTAACGCTGTTCCACGCCGAAGACGGCAGTGAGCTTGCCTCGCTCACGGGCAGGATACGCCGTGAATCCGGGGCTGCGACGTTGGGCGAGATCAAACCGTTCTTCATGCCCCTCACGGAAGGCGGAGCCGGCACGCCGGTGCTGCCGATTGACGCCCGTTTTTTTGTGTCCGCTGATCTGGACAGAGACGGAACGGCTGAACATGTTTTTTCCGACGGTTCACGGCTTTACATCTATCATGAAAATACTACCGGCTGGCGCGAGATTTGGACGGAGCCCGCGGCGTGGGCAAAGAAGGGTACGAAGCATCTCTACCTCGACGCATCGGACATCAACGGCAACGGCAAGCCCGAGGTATTCGTAACGGCCAGACAGGGCGGCATTGTTACCTCCATGGTCCTTGAGATGCGTAACGGGAACTATCGGCGCATCGCCGAAGTGCCGGGCTTTCTCCGGGTCATCGACTATCCGGGCCGGGGTCCGGTTCTGATCGGCCAGGATTTTGCCCCCAAGCTGTTTTTTACCGGGGCGCCGAAGGAATACGCATGGTCGGGCAACAAGTACGCTGCCGGCCCGGACGTAAATCTGCCGAAGGGTGTCACCCTGTACGGATTCGTGTTCGCTGAGGTGGGTGAGTCCCGGCCGGTCCTGATCGCCTTTGATGCATCAGACCGCGTGCAGGCCTATTCAGGGGATTCCCTGATCTGGAAGAGCGAGGCCCAGTATCCCGGCTCGTACGGAGGAGGCAGGGAAGCCAGGATCAAAGGGAGGATACTGGCCTTCGACAGCGACGGAGACGGGCGGGATGAGATCATCCTGCCGAGGAATGAAGAAGACTCTTTTTTGGGCGGTGACAGGGCGTCAGAGCTTCACTGCATGCGATGGACCGGTAAGCGGTTCGAACCGAAAGGGAACAGGGTGGACATTCCCGGCGCTGCGCTGGATATTCGTGCAAACGGCGAAAAACAGGTAGACATGCGCATCCGGGCGCTCCTGAAATTTCCCGGGGGTTTGTTCAAAAAAGACAAGACAAGAATAGCTTTTTTCCCGGGGACGTGTAGTCAGGAGACAGGAGACAGTAAACAGTAGACAGTAGGCAGGAAACAGAAATCAGAATACAGACAAGAGACGACAGACAACAGATGACAGACTAGAGACAACAGACATGAGACAGAAAGCAGGAGTCAGGAGCCAGGAGTCAGAATACAGATTACAGACGTGAGACAACAGAAGACTGACGAGAGAAAACAGACAACAGACAACAGACAAAAGACCACAGCAGGCTGTGATCAGCAATCTGGCATCTGGAATCCGGCATCAGGTATCAGGTATCAGGTATCGGGTATCAGGCATCAGAAAAAGTTTTTTACCCTGTCTGATTTTTTACCTTCTTTATGGTTTATTGAGCGGAATTCACGGAGAATGAAAAAGATCAACCTTACTCTCAGGGAGATGCGCGCGAAAGTGGACACTGCCGCCCTGCCGAAGCATATTGCCATTATCATGGATGGAAACGGCAGGTGGGCCCGGCGGAGAGGACTGCCCAGGATAGCCGGCCATAAGAAAGGCGCCGATGCGGTCCACCGTACATCGGAGCACTGCCGGCATCTGGGTATTTCCGTTCTCACCCTCTATGCATTTTCAGATGAAAACTGGGGAAGGCCGAGAGATGAGGTGGCATTCCTCATGGGTATGCTCGAGAATTATCTCAGCGCCGAAATCGAGACGATGAAAAAAAACGGCGTTGCCTTTCGCACCATCGGCAGGACAGAGAAGCTTCCTCCGTCGGTCCAGGCACTCATCGGCAAGGCCGTTGATGAGACTGCCGGGAATACCGGGATGGTCCTGAATCTCGCCCTTTCCTACGGCGGCAGGGGGGAGATTGTCGAGGCCATCAAGAGGATGTACGCATCAAACGGCGCTGCAGCATCCATCAGCGAGGAGTCGTTCATGAGCTACCTTGATACCGCCGACCTGCCCGATCCCGATCTCATTATACGCACGAGCGGCGAGCGGCGCATCAGCAACTTTCTCCTGTGGCAGTCGGCATACGCAGAACTCTATTTTACCGACACCCTCTGGCCGGATTTTCAGGAAAAAGACCTCCTGAGAGCTATCCTGGATTTTCAGGGGCGGGAACGCCGGTACGGTCTTACGAAGGAGCAGCTTGTCAAGGATTGAATTCATCAACGGGCCCTGTTTTCGTTCGAGGGTTCATGCAACACGAAGGGAGGAGCTGGATGCTTGCTAAACGGATACTGAGCAGTCTCGTATTGATTCCTATTCTTTATATCATCGTATGGCACCTGCCACCTGGTTATTTCGTGATTCTGGCGATGATCGCCACCGGCATCAGCCAGTTTGAATTTTACCGAATGTCTCTGGTGCGGGGGCTCAGGCCGCTGGCGATCACCGGGATTGTATTAGGCATCCTGCTCGTGCTCAATTTTGCCCGGCCCATTTTCCCGGAGTTGGGAATCGGCTTCGTTATTACGTTTGCCTTGCTCGCCATTATGCTCGTGCGACTATTCTCGCCGCGAACCGTGGAAGGATCGCTCGAGGAAATATCCATAACGTTTTTCGGGCTCTTCTACGTGGCCCTTCTGTTCGGTTTTCAAGTGGCGATCCGCTTAGAAATAATGGACGGGAAGCAGTGGCTCTTCTTCATGTATCTCGTGATCTGGGCGTCCGACGCCGGCGCGTATTTTGTCGGGAACGCCATAGGCAGGCACCGGCTTTACGAGAAGATCAGCCCGAAGAAAAGCATGGAAGGGCTGGCCGGCGGCATGCTCGCCGCCGTTGGGGCGGCGTTCCTGTGCAGGGCATGGTTTATTCCCTCTGTCGGTATACAGGAGGCTGTGGCGCTCGGGGTCCTTCTTACGGTCTCCGGTGTGGCCGGTGATCTGGTGGAGTCCCTGTTCAAGCGCGGCGTGGGGATCAAGGATGTGAGCAACCTCATTCCGGGGCATGGCGGTTTACTTGACCGGCTGGACAGCATGCTGTTCAGCGCGCCGGTACTGTTTTACTATCTTGTTTTGCGATAAGGCGAAGAATGTGATTGTGGAGTCCGCGACAGTGAAGAATCTTACCATACTGGGGTCCACGGGATCGATCGGGCAGTCAACGCTTGCGGTGGTCGAGCGTTTCCCCGACCGGTTCAGGGTCGTCGGTCTTGCCGCCGGCAGGAACAGCGAGCTTCTCGAGAAACAGATCCGGCAGTTCAGGCCAACAGTGGCCGCTCTTCTCGGGGAGAAGGCAGCAGAGGACCTCCGCAAAACGTGCCGCGATATTCCCGTGCGTATCTTCTCCGGTGTTGAGGGGATGATCGAAGTGGCGGCCGTGGCTGAAGCGGATATGACGGTTTCGGCTGTTGTGGGCACTGCAGGGCTTGTGCCGACGATGGCCGCCATCCAGGCCGGTAAGGACATTGCGCTGGCCAACAAAGAAGTACTCGTTGCCGCGGGCGAGATCGTCATGGACGAGTGCCGTGCCAGGGGGGTGAAGGTCTTCCCCGTTGACAGCGAACACAGCGCGATATTCCAGTGCCTCCATGCCGGTTCCGACAATGAAGTCAGGCGGTTGTTCCTGACCGCATCAGGAGGGCCGTTCCGGGCCTATGCGAAAAAAGACCTTGAAACGGTGACTACGGCGCAGGCCCTCAAGCACCCGAACTGGAGCATGGGGAAAAAAATCACCATCGATTCGGCCACGCTCATGAACAAGGGCCTGGAAGTGATCGAAGCGCGCTGGCTCTTCGGCATTCCGCCGGAGCGGATCAGCGTTCTGGTTCATTCCCAGAGCATCGTGCACTCCATGGTAGAGTATAACGACGGCGCGGTCATTGCCCAGCTCGGGGCGCCAGACATGAAGGGGCCGATCGCCTATGCCCTCGCCTATCCCGAACGGCTCGACGGAGTTTCGCCGACCCTTGACCTTGCCACTGTGGGGTCGCTTACCTTCGAGGAGCCGGACCGGGAACGCTTCCCCTGCCTGGCCTATTCCTACGACGCGCTCCGGGCGGGAGGGAGCATGCCCGCTGTGCTCTCGGCGGCCAATGAAGTGGCGGTCAAGTATTTTCTGCAGGAGAAGATCGGCTTCACCGATATCGCCCGCGTGATCCGGTCGACGATGGACGCCCACACGCCGTCGCCGGTGAAGACCGTGGAAGACGCCCTCAAGGCGGACCTCTGGGCCCGGCGCGAGGCAGAGGGAATTATTGCCGGGCTCCAGGTCGCCGGCAAATAAGGATAACACCAGGCAACCGTAAGCGTTTGACTGTGCTACCCATGCATGGTTCCATACTGTACTGTGAAGAGGTGAATGAATGACAATTATTTATTTTTTGATCGTGATCGGCATCCTCGTGTTCGTCCACGAGTTGGGCCATTTCCTCATGGCCAAGAAGAACGGCGTGCGGGTGGAGAAGTTTTCCCTCGGCATGGGGCCCAAGATCGTGGGCTACAAAAAAGGCGATACGGAATACGTTATTTCCGCGCTTCCCCTCGGCGGGTATGTGAAGATGGCCGGCGAAAATCCCGATGAAGAGCCCACGGGCGCGCAGGACGAGTTTCAGGAAAAGACGGTGTGGCAGCGCGCGCAGATCGCGGCCTCGGGCTCTCTCATGAACATCCTGCTTGCCTTCATGGTGATGCCCCTTGTTTTTATAATCGGCACGTACGAAGGGGGCGCGCCGAAGGTTGGCTACGTTGCAAAAGATTCTCCGGCGGAGCAGGCAGGTTTTCAGGTCGGCGATGTTGTTCAAAAAATCGGCTGGAGACGTATCCCGAGCTGGAAAAGGGTTTCCATGCTGATCATGCTGAATCCTGAGACCGACCTGAACGTTACGATCGACCGGAAGGGTGAAAAGAAAACCCTCACCCTCCGCCCGACGGAAGTAAGTGATCTCAAGCTCGGCTATGCCGGACTGGGGTCGGACCTTCCCTTCGAACTCGGCAAGATCCGACCGGGATTTCCTGCTGAAAAGGCCGGGATCAAAGCACACGACAGGATTGTCTCTCTCGACGGAAAGAGGGTGTCCCACTGGAATCAGTTCGCCGAACTGGTGAATGCGAGCAAGGGGAACGCGGTCAGGCTCCGTATCGACCGCGATGGAAAGACGGTACGAAAGACAGTCTCGCCGGTCCAGGACAAAAAAACGGGCAGGTATATAATCGGCGTTGAGTTATACGAACAGCCGCCGGAGATCCAGAAATATGGATTTTTTCAAGCCATTGCCCTTGGTTTTCAGGAGACCGTCTGGGTCGTTGATCTCACCTTTATGACGCTCAAGAAACTCGTTGCCTTGAAACTCTCCATCAAGAATCTCGGCGGCCCCGTACGTATTGCCCAATTTTCCGGCCAGGCCGCGGAAGCGGGACTGACGCCTTTTCTCTATCTTCTCGCGATCATCAGCATTTCCCTGGGTATTCTGAATCTGCTGCCGATACCCGTCCTGGACGGCGGTTTGCTCCTCTTTCTCATTATCGAAGGCATGCGGGGAAAACCATTGAGCCGAAGGGTCATGGAAGTTTCGCAGAGTGTCGGAGCAACGGTTCTCATACTCTTCATCGCCGTCGTCACCTATAACGATGTCATGCGGGTCTTCTTCGGGAAGTGACGCTCCGGCGCTGATATACCGTGACTGAGATGCTATGTAAAAAGACCAGGCAGATTTCGCTCCGGGACGTCACGATCGGCGGCGATGCGCCCGTCGCTGTCCAGTCCATGTGCAACACGGACACGCGCGACGTTCAGGCAACGCTGGCCCAGATCACGAGGCTCGAACAAGCGGGATGTGAAATCGTCCGGCTTGCCGTGCCTGATGGCGATGCTGCCCGTGCGCTGGGAGAGATCAGAAAAGGAACAACCCTCCCCCTGGTTGCCGACATTCACTTCGATTACCGTCTTGCCCTCGATTCGATACAGCAGGGCGTGGACGGACTCAGGATCAATCCCGGCAATATCGGTTCCCGCGAAAAGGTGGCCGAGGTGGTGCGGGCCGCGAAGGACCGGGCCGTCCCGATCCGGATCGGCGTGAACGCCGGCTCTCTCGAAAAGCCGCTCCTCGAGAAATACGGCCACCCGACACCGGCGGCCATCGTGGAGAGTGCTTTCGGCCATGTCCGTATTCTGGAAAACCTCAATTTTACGGACATCAAGGTATCGCTCAAGGCGTCCGACGTGTTGACGACCATCGAGTCGTACCGGCTCTTCTCCGCACAGTCCGACTATCCGCTCCATATCGGCGTCTCCGAGGCGGGAACGCTTTTCTCCGGAACGATCAAGTCGAGCGTCGGGCTGGGGATCCTGCTTGCCGAGGGGATCGGAGACACGATACGCGTTTCCCTCACTGCCGACCCGGTGCAGGAGGTGCGCGTTGCCTACGAAATACTGAAGGCCCTCAAAATCCGGCAGCGGGGGGTGAACATCATCTCCTGCCCGAGCTGCGGGAGGACGGAGATAGACATCATCAGTCTTGCCGAAGAGGTCGAGCAGAGGCTCATGCACGTCACCGAGCCCCTGACCGTCGCGGTCATGGGCTGCGTGGTGAACGGACCGGGCGAGGCCCGCGAGGCCGACGTGGGCGTTGCCGGCGGCAAGGGCACGGGACTTTTGTTCAAGCACGGCGAGATCATCAGGAAATTCCCCGAAGCCGAACTCGCAGATGTGCTGGTGAAGGAAGTGGAGGAGATCATAAAAGGCAGGAGACAGTAGTCAGTAGTCAGGAGACAGGAGAAAGATGAGTTCGAACAAGGGCAGCCTTGCAGCTGATGTTTTCCCCTCCTGTGTTCTGACTCCTGACTCCTGATTTGGAGGTTTACATGCGTCATTCTCATCTCTTTATTCCCACGTTAAAAGAGGATCCGGCGGAGGCCGAGGCGATTTCGCACAAACTCATGGTGCGCGCCGGGTATGTGCGCCAGATCGCGGCGGGACTGTATATCTACCTCCCCCTCGGCCGGCGTGTGCTGCACAAGATCAACCAGATCATCCGGGAAGAGATGAATGCCATCGGCGGCCAAGAGGTGACCATGCCGGTGCTGAACCCGGCAGAGGTCTGGCAGCAGACCGGCCGCTGGGACGCCGTCGGAGAGGAGATGTTCCGGCTCAAAGACCGCGGCGGAAGGGACATGTGCCTGGCCATGACGCATGAGGAAACCATGACCTGGCTCGCGGCCCATGACATCCGTTCCTACCGGGATCTGCCGCAGACCTGGTATCAAATCCAGACCAAGCTCCGGGACGAGGCCCGGCCCAAGAGCGGCGTGCTCAGGACACGCGAGTTCACCATGAAGGATTCCTACAGTTTCGACCGGGATGAGGATGGACTCGATAAGTCGTATCAATGCCACCTCGATGCATACAAAAAGATCTATGAACGGTGCGGGCTGAAATTTTACGTCGTCCAGAGCGAAACAGGCATGATGGGCGGGAGCGGCGCCCATGAGTTCATGGCGCCTTCCTCGGCGGGAGAGGACGTGGTTGCCCTCTGCGATTCCTGCGGCTATGCGGCGAATGTCGAGCTCGCGCTATCCGTGCCGAAGACGCCCACGTTCTCCGGCTGGACGTATGAAGAAATTGCCACCCCCGAAAAGCGGACGATAGAAGAAGTGACCCGGTTTCTGAAACTGACGCCGGACCTCTTTATCAAGTCCATCCTGCTTATGGCGGACCACGGACCGGTGCTGGCACTCGTGCGCGGCGATCAGACCCTCCATGAGAAGAAGCTCGCCAAGTTCATCGGCCAACACCGGACTGCCGAGAAGGACGAAGTAAAAAAGGCGCTCGGCGTGCCTGCCGGTTTCATCGGTCCCATGGGACACAAGATCAGAATCATTGCCGACCGTTCGCTGCAGGAGGGGTCGTACGTTGCGGGCGCGAATAAGGAAGGATACCATGTTCGCGGAGTGACCTCGAAGGAACATTTCAAGAATGCCGAATTCGCGGACATCCATACAGCCGAAGCAGGAGACGGCTGTGCCGAATGCGGCAAACCGCTGCGCACGGAGCGGGTGATCGAGATCGGCAATATCTTCAAGCTCGGGACGAAGTATTCAGCTCCGCTCAAGGCACAGTACCTTGACGAATCGGGTGCAGAGAAGCCGATTGTCATGGGAAGCTATGGGATCGGGCCTGCGCGGATAGCCGCTGCTGCAATTGAACAGGGAAACGATGAGAACGGCATTATCTGGCCGCTCTCGCTCGCACCCTATGACTTGCTGATCCTTCCGGTAAATGTGAAGGACCCCGCGACAATGGAGACTGCCGAAGGGTTCACTACTGCGCTGGAGAAGAAGGGTTTTGCCGTGCTGATCGATGACCGGGAGGAACGGGCCGGGATCAAATTCAAGGACGCCGACCTTATCGGCATACCCTATCGCATCGTTGTCGGAGAAAAAAATCTGAAGGACGGCATGGTGGAATTCAAAGATCGCCGGAGCGGCTCCGTGGAAAAAATTGCCGTTGCCGACGCCATACACACCGTCGAGCAGAGACTGGTGATGGAGGCGTAGGGCTTCGTTCATATGCGCGAAGGGGCTGCGTATCGAAGACGCAGCGTGCCATCCCTGCGGCGATAAAATTGTCTGTATGAACAGCTATTTGTGGGATCACTAGGACGCGTACCAAGGACGACAAAGAACTTGAATTCCGCGGGTAAAGGGCCTATAATTAAATCTTATGGAGGTGCCGGATGGATGAAGTCGTCAAGATAGGCCTTACTCCACAGCAGGCCGCAGAGATCAGGAAGCAGATCGGGTTCGAACTTCGTGAGATCTACCTGAGCAAGCGGTCTTTAAATAAACTCAGGGTGTTCAGGCTTCGCCTCAACGAAGAACAGCAAGAGGCACTCGCAGAAAAATGGGGGCAGAAGGTGAAAGAGCTGACCGTTACCCGTTCTGTCGCCACGCGGATCCTCTGAGTCACCAGAACGTCCGGATGGATTCCCGTAATGGTTCCCGCTGCGGTACGCCGTCGTTGCCGTGCCGTATGCATTATGCAAGCGGCGGGCCTTTGAATAATCTCTTGCAGCCAAGCGGGACAGGCTCCCGGATGCATTCACCGCGAAGAGATATCGTACTTACCCCCCGGCCCCTCTGCGGGTTTTTTTATTTGAACGGCACGACGTGTATCCAGAATAATCTATGACCAAGCTCACGACCGACCTGCTCTGTGACATCCTGCTTACGTCGGGGAACATAACGCCGGCGCAGTCGAAGGAAATCAAGCTGAAGCAGGATGTGCAGAGGATGAAACTGCTTAAAGCCAGGGGAGAGACCCTGCCCCGCGGCAAGATGAACATCGAAGACGCCGTTTCTGCTATTGAAGTGGCCGCGTCGCTCAATTTCGAGATTTCCCATGCCCCGGGCTGCGCGCTCACCGAGGACGCGATCAGCGAAGAGGTGGCCAGACATGCGGGGCTGCCCTTCAAGAAAATAGACCCCCTCAAACTGAATCCCGAGGTGGTGACGCAGATCCTCTCGCGGGCATTTGCCCGGAGGAGTGTCTCGGTGCCTATCGCGCGGGAGGACGACAAGCTGACGCTCGCCGTGGCCGACCCCTACAACCTCGAAGTACTCGAAAATATCGAGCGGATGGGGTACAAGGTCAGTCGTGTCGTTACGCCGCGGGCGGACATCCTCAAGATCATTACTGAGTTCTACGGGTTCCGGTCCTCCGTGAAGGCGGCGGAAAAAGAGATGACGGCCGAGGTTGACCTCGGCAACCTTGAGCAGTTCGTGAAGATGAAGTCCGTGTCCGAGATCGAGGCCACGGACAAGCATATCGTCAATGCCGTGGAATTCCTGCTCCGCTACGCATTCGACCAGCGCGGCAGCGATATCCATATCGAGCCGAAGCGCGAAGTGAGCGAGGTCCGCGTCAGGATCGACGGCATGCTGCATACGATTCACAAGGTGCCGAAAGCGGTCCATCCGGCCTTTGTCTCACGGATCAAGATGCTCTCCCGAATGGACATTGCCGAGAAACGCAGACCCCAGGATGGCAGGATCAAGACGGACTATAACGGCCGGGAAGTGGAGCTCCGCGTCTCCACCATGCCGGTGGCCTTCGGGGAGAAAGTGGTCATCCGCATTTTCGATCCGGAGATTCTTCTCCAGGACCTTGAAGAACTCGGATTTGCTCCCCGGGAATACGAACAGTTCAGCTCATTTATCACACGGCCCCATGGGATCATCCTGGTGACGGGCCCCACGGGCAGTGGGAAAACAACGACGCTGTATTCCGCACTCAAAAAAGTCTCGGTTCCCGAGGTCAACGTGGTGACCATAGAAGACCCCATCGAAATGATCTACGACCGGTTTAACCAGGTTGCGATCCACCCGCAGATCAACCTCACCTATGCAAACGCCCTCAGAACGTTTCTGCGCCAGGACCCGGACATCATCATG
>DMKB01000037.1 GCA_003454665.1 Nitrospiraceae bacterium
TGAAAGATACCGCCCGTGGCCTCGCACGTGGCACGTTCTATAGTGTCTGAGCAGCTCTCATCTGCATTACAGCAGGCTCCTGTCGGCTGAGGACAGACGCTATACGGTGGATCAGGCAGCGTGCAGGTCTCCGTGAAATCAGGGTTCGGATTGAATATCCCTCCCTTGGCCTCACAGGAAGCCTGGTCAACTTCGAGCGAACAGCCACCGTCTGGAAGGCAACACTCTTCGAGACCGGGTGCGTCGAAAATAATCGTGAGCCTCGGCTGTACGAGGCCTCCTGTCTCGCGACTGCTAATCCGACGTGTCGTCGAGGCGCGAGTTTCATCACCGATGATGATCCAGCCGTAGTTCTGTGCAAGGCCCAGGTACCAGTTCTCGACATCGCTCAGCATACCCCCATTCCCGGGAGCATCACTTGTCCAGCTGCCATCGCCCCTGATTGGTATAGATGCCGTAGCGCTGACCGGACCAAAGTCCCCTCCCGGGTTTGTCCACAGTACTTGCTGGAACATCGCGTCGAGCCAGGTGGCATCACCGGGATAGGCAGGCGCACCAACGCCGCCGCCACGGTTCCCGGAGCAGTCAACGATGCCTTCGCCCCAGTCTCTACTGAGCGGTAGCAACGTTGCGGGCGCGTCCACGTTGTCTCCTGAGCGGTTCACATTCACTGTCAGGGTGACGCTCCGGATTGTGGCGTTTTGCGGCAACGAACCAGCTACGTCGAACTGAAGCAGAGCGCGACGCAGAAGGTTATCATTCGTAACGCCAAAGAAGAGGTCGATACCTGCACCGCAGCTGTTGACCTCAAAATTCTCGCCGGTAACGGGGTCTACCCCCTGGTAGATCGTGGTGTCTTTGATCGGATTGATCGTGATTTCGGCGGCAGACGCGACCGATGCCGTGAGGCCGGCGAGAACAACGAAGCATAATGCCCAGAAAACAAAAAACCTCCCTTTCCTGATTCTTTTTCCCATAGTCGTTTCCCTCCCTTCTGATGAAATACGGGCGTCATTTTAGCAAATCGCCCAGTTCACGCGGAATAAATTGTTATTGGCAAGCACTGCCTCGTGCTGCGTTGAAGAGATCACAAACTATAGGTATTTTTTTATATCAGGTGTGTCATTACTGTTGCGATTGTGTGCAACTGAGAGGGCATACGCCGAGCCAGGCATCACGGAATGCAATGTGCAAAAAGAGATATTCCTCCGCATGCGGACTCCTGTCTAAGGCTAGTAACAACGGGCGATAACGGAAAAAATTTTCGTGAGTTTTCTAATTTGGAATGATGTTAGAATAAGGATAGATCGTTTTTATAAGCATGTCAATAGAATGAAAGTATTAAAGAAGGTTGAAGTGTTACTTTTTGCATAGGCCCTTTCCCGGGTGACTCCTTGTTCCTTTCGTCTAGTTTATTTAGATTGTTTCGTGAACGCTATTGGGTTACCCCGCGGCCATCCCGCCAAGGCGGGACTGCCGGAGGGGCTCCACTATCGAAGAGAATATAATATAAACGGGCGGCTGCTCTTAGCGACCACACGTTTATACGGGAAAGCCTTCATCCATGCTTTGGGCAAAAAAAGGGGGGAGCGGAACGCTCCCCCCTTTTTTAATCTTACCAAAAACGACTACGGGCTGATGGGTTCACACACCTTGTTCTTGCCGCTCCAGGTGCAGCTTGGATCATTGTTGCAGGCCGTTCTGTCCGCGTACGTCGTGCAGTCAACCGCCTGCTGGCAGTCGGGATCAGCTCCGTCAGTAAGGCCATCGCAGTCGTTGTCTACACCATCAGCACAAGTGGCATCACCAAACGGCCCCTCCGTCGCGGGCGTGCAAACCGTTGTTCCCCACGTGGCCGTTGCCATGGCATAGGGAGGAACCATTGTTCTGCCGTTCGCGTCCGGCGCATTGAGCCAGGCGTCAAGCATATTTATTCCTTCCTCGCCCAGGAAAACGTTGCCACCCTGAGCAGGATCCGTGCCGTTGTTGCCTTTCCAGAGAAACTGGACATACTCCCAACTGGTGCCCTGGTAATACAGGGTGATATCGGCGCCCGTCGCACCAGTCGGAGGGTTCAGGCCAACCACATCGTGATAGTCGTAGGTGCCGCCCGGTCCGGGGTTGCCGTATTGCGTTTCCGGCACCGGCAGGGCATTTCGTTTCTTCGCCACATCGTAGCTCATCCCATAGGGCGGGATACGGTTGTCCTTGGCCACATGATTGTTGATCGCAAAGTGCAGGGTCTCGTGGTAGTCAGGATGCGCGCCGCCATCACAGGGAGTCGTGCCGGTCACGCTGGCAAGTTGCCCCATGGTGCAGTCGACGGCGCCGGTATAACGGTCATAGCTTAAGGCCAGATCTCCAGGATAACCAACGGTGATGAGAAGATTCGCCCATTCCTTGGTCATGGCATAGTGGGCCTCATAGATCCTGGTATTGGGATCATCCAGATTCACGATTGACTCAGGCGTAAACGTCTGAGCAGCATTGCGCGGGTTTTGAAGGACGACGCCTTCTAACGGGCCGTATTTTCCGTCTTCCCTGAGAAGGGTTCCGCTGCCGTCATACCATTTGATGTTGAGCCACATCCGGCGGCCTTCGGGATACCCGGTTATGGCCTTGTGCCCCGTCAGGTTGGTCAGCTTGACCGTGTTGCCGATCACCTCTAATGATACAGCCGATCTGAGGGAGTCTTGAGCGCGTATGGTTCCGGCATCCATGGCCGCAGTCTGGGTCACGGTCAGGCCCCCGCCCATGCGCAGGGTTCCCTGCTGGTCCTGGTATTTGACCAGCGGATACATCCAGTTGTTGCCGCCCGTCAGGTCATGCACCGGCAGGTCATTCCGAACAGGAGTGCCGGCCTTGTTGCAACCAACGCCGGTCTTCGCCTTCATATGACAGCTCTGGCACGTAAAATTACGGGCTGTGCCGTCATCATTCGTAGGACCGGCGGCATTGGCTGCCAACTCCAAAGCTCCCCCCGCAACCTGAAGGTCAGCCGGTAAACTTGCGAAGCTGGAGATAGGCATGCCGCTAAAACCGCTTGACTTGTACTCGCTGAAGGTCCGTTCAACAATGCCGTAGGCATAGGGTGGATTGTTGAAGGCGGCCTTCTCTTCAATCGGACCACCCAGGTTGCCGCCGCTCGAAATAACCGGTGGCGCTCCAGGTTGTGCTCCATTTCCCGGCGCTAAATCACCCACCGCCGAATTGGAAACATCATGGCAGGTGCCGCAGAAATCCTCACTGCGATGGAACTTGGACTGCATTCTCTGGTGCCTGGCTTGTGCGTCATCTGCAGTATACGGTCCCAGTTTCTCGTTGCCGCCCCATACCTGGAGCATGCCGCTGCCGTAATATCCCTCATAGGTGAGGTCAGTCAGGAGATCAAAGGGCTCAAAAGGCGGATTGTAGACTCCGATATGCTCTGACTGGTCAGGGTTGGTCGATTTGTGGCAGGTATCACAGTCGATGCCATCATCGTCAGCGGCCTGGAGTCCCGAGCCATCGGTCGGCGTGCAACGTCCGGCATACCAGCCTGCCGCGCTGTGACAGCGAATACAGAGGTCGCCGGAACCGTCAAAATCCTGCTCGGCGATTGCCAGCGTTGCCCAGAAGATCGGATCGCGGCCCGCGTTTCCCATTGCGCTGCCGCGCCAGCCAAAGGCGGGCTCCTGAGGATAGGTTGTCTCATCGTACCCCCCGTGGCAGTTGTCGCACCTGTCGGGTGACTCAAAGTTCTGGACTTCACCTGGTTGGGTGCCGGGCATCATAATTTCTGGCGGTACCACATCGGCGGCATGTGCCATGCCATAAGCAAAAAAACAGGCACATGCTGCAATCGTACAACAGAATCCCTTCATTTTTCCACCCTCCTTCTTCCAGAAAAGATTTGTTCTTTGTAAAAAAAAACGAATCTGTGACCACGCATAGTCACAGCTGGATTGCTCAGGGCGCCAGAATGTCGCCAATCAAGCGAGAGATAGGGCTTATCTTTTCTTGTTTTTCAGATACTGCTATTGCGTTATAAATATGATCAAGCGCCGAGCGCGCCCAACTTCAGGGCAGATTTTCGTTGCAGAAAAAAATCACAAGATACCGCGGAAACAATTGTAGTAACAGAGTTTAGCCTATTCTTAACAGTTTAAAATGATTACAACTGGAGACTTTTTAAATCTACCATATTGCCTCCCAATGTCAATACGACAATAGTATTCTTATTGCTGCTTTCATGGAGATTTTTACCGGCTGTTAACTCTGCATTAAATTGTACTTTTTTGAATGATGGTGAGGGCCAATAAGAGTGGTCAAAACAGGGGATGATCACGACACCCTGGCCGGTCATTTTTCACCAGGCGAGAGCGAGGCAGTGAACAGACTGTCCTTAAAGCGTCACATCCCTGAGGGACTGTGCAGCTAACTCGGGCGGCGTGGGATTCGTGTAGAATCCCGACCCTCGCTCGAAGCCAGCTACCCGCATAAGGCGCGGCATGATTTCCAGATGCCAGTGGAAGTCGTCCTTCAGGGAATGCCAGTGACCCCGGCGCGGGACGCGGTTCGGCGCGGTGTAGAGGATATAATTGTACGGTGGCTTGTTGAGCGCTTTGCCGAGTTTCCCGAGCGTCGCGCGGAGCACGCGGGAGAGATCCATGATTTGCTCCTTGCTGATGTCTGCATAGGAGCAGGAGTGCTCCTTGGGATAGATCCAGATCTCGAAGGGAAACCGCGGAGCGAAGGGGGCCATGACCAGAAAATGCCGGGAGTCCTCGATGACGCGCTCCGGGCTCAGCTGCTCCTGCCGGATCATGTCGCAGAATACGCATCGCTCCTTGTAATCGTAGTATGATTTGGCACCGTCCAGCTTTTCTTTCACCAGCTTGGGAATGATCGGCGTAGCGATAATCTGGGAGTGCGTATGGGGTATGGCAGAACCTGCCGCCGCGCCCTGGTTTTTTACGATGAGCACGTAGCGGAGCCGTTCATCTCGCTCCAGGTTCAGGATACGGTCACGGTATGCCCAGAGGACCTTTTCAACCTGGCTCTCCGGGAGGTCCTCGATGCGCAGTACATGCTCAGGACTCTCGATGATGATCTCGTGCGCTCCGACGCCGTTCATCCAGTCGTAGATGCCGCTTCCTTCGCGCTCCAGATGTCCTTCACTATTGAGAAAGGGATCGGCGCTCGGGATGCTGCGGATCCACCAGCCCGGGGTGTTGGGCTTGGTCTTTTCAGCGCGAAAAGAAGAGATTTCCGGCGGGGTTTTTGACTCATTCCCGGCACAAAAAGGGCAGTCTTCCGGGCCGGCGTGACCCTCAGGCTCCTCAAGAATAGTGTAATCTTCCGGCCTTTTAGGCCGCTCCGTGGAGATGATAATCCAACGGCCCAGAATCGGGTCCTTCCTGAGCAGGGACATCAGCTGCCCGACCTCGCCTTCCGTTCCGTAAGGACTTTGTGGACGATTCTTTTCAATTCTTTTATGCGAACGGGCTTGTTAATGTACTCGGCCGCACCGAGGCTCATTGCCTTGAGATACGTTTCCACTTCGCCGTAGGCAGTTACCAGAATAACGTCGGTTTTCGAGCCGGTATTCCGAATTTCCTGGAGGAGCTGCAGCCCTCCCATCACCGGCATTTTAATGTCCGTTATGACGAGGTCATAGGGCGTTTCCTTGAACAGGGCGAGCGCTTCTTCGCCGTTCTCAGCGAGCGCAATATCATATCCCTCTTCCGAGAGGATAGTAAAAAAAAGCTCACGTGCGCCTTCTTCGTCGTCGACAACGAGTATTTTCATTGATTCTCCCAAAAAAAACTAATCTACCCAAAACTATCATAAAAAGCCGCATACGTCAAGACGCAGAAAGTTACTAATCACTGAAACTGTCATGAAATCAGCGGTTTATCGTATACAGCAGCTGAAGTCCTTCAAGCGTGAGGTGCGGCCGTGTCTCCTGGATGCTCTTCGTCTCCGGAGAGACGAGTTCCGCCAGTCCCCCTGTTGCAACGACCTTCGCATCGGGTGACAGCTCTTTTTTCATTCTTTCCACAAGACCATCGACGAGTCCTGCATATCCGTAGACGATACCTGCCTGCATCGCGCCGATGGTATCAGTGCCGATGACCGACGCCGGCCTGGCCAGTTCTACCCGGGGCAGCTTGGAAGCCCGCTGGAACAACGCCTCAGTCGATATTTTTATGCCCGGCGCTATGGCGCCGCCGATATACTCGCCGTCTTTTGTTACGGCGCAGAATGTCGTTGCCGTGCCGAAATCCACGATAATGACGGGTCCGCCGTAGCGTTGGTAGGCAGCCGCCGCGTTTACGATCCGGTCGGCGCCGACTTCTTTCAGGTTATCGTATCGAATTGCTATGCCCGCCTTCATCTCGTGGGTCACCATCACGGGATCGAGACCGAAATATTTCTGTGACATTTCGGTCATGACGGGCAGGAGCGGCGGCACGACGGTGGAGATGATGACGCCGTCGACCTGCGAAAACTCGATGCCGGAAAACGTAAACAGGTCTTTGATGATCATGGCATATTCATCAGGTGTGATGTGGGTCTTGGTGCCCACGCGCCAGTTGCCGACAAGGCGCTCACCGTCGAAGACACCGAGTACTACGTTGGTATTGCCGATGTCAATGGCTAAGAGCATAGCGCTGAACCTCCAGAGCAAAAGGGTCACGAGGCCAGGGTCCAGGGTCACAGAAAGGCTCGGGGTGCTCCTGTGCCCTTTTGCTTATTCCTGACCCTTACCCCTTGGTACGGGACCCTCTTCTTTTACTATCGTCACATCTCCCGAAGCAACATTGTGTACTGCACCGCCGTCCAGCTCGATGATCAGCCGGCCCTCGCGGTCAATGCCCCTGGCAAGGCCTTCGATCACTCCGTCCTGGCTCCTCACCGCAACCCGTCGGCCCGTTGTCATGTTCAGAGATTTCCATTCCCTCAGCACGGCTGCGTCATCCTCGAGGAGCAGGGTATACCACTGCTCCAGCTCCGTCAAAAGGGCGTTCAGGAAGGCAACGCGATCGATCTTCGATCCGGTCTCGGAAATCAGAGAAGTCGCCAGTAGCCTTATTTCCGGAGTGAGCGCTTCGCGCTCAACGTTCACATTGATGCCGATCCCCAGAACGAGGTATTTTACGCGGTCGGGATCGGCGCTCATCTCCGTAAGAATTCCGGCGACCTTTTTATTCGCAATCATGATGTCGTTCGGCCATTTGATGTTGGCCTGGATGCCGAGCTGCTTTCTGATGGCCCACGCTACGGCAATAGCCCCGGCGAGGGTCACGAGCGGCGCCCGGTACGGAGAAATGTTCGGTCGAAGAACCACGCTGACGTACAGATTGCCTGCCGGCGAAATCCAGGTCCTGCCGAGCCTGCCCTTTCCCCCGGTCTGTGCTTCGGCGAGCACCACGGCGCCTTCAGGAGCATTGTCCCGCGCCAATTCCATGGCCACGGTGTTGGTGGACGCAAGCTCCCTGAAGAGGTGTATCTCCCGTCCCATCATCTGCGCTGATCGGCCTTGCGTGATGGCACTCTTTGAGAGAACATCCGGGACCGTCACGAGCCGGTAGCCCCGCGAAGGCACTCCCTCGATCCCGAACCCCTCCCGCTCAAGGGCCTTGATGTGTTTCCACACGGCGGTGCGGGAGATGTTGAATTTTCCGGCGAGTTCAGCGCCGGAGATGAACCTTTTTTTCTCCAGGAGAAGGTGCTTCAGTATGGCGTCTTTGTTCATATCGTAACTGCAGGGTTATGGGGCCAGGGGCAAAGATTGACTACAAATGCGTGCTTATGTAATTACTAATGGTGTTGCCTGCACTTGACCCTGAACCCATGCCCCTCTTATTTGAGTTTCATACTGATGTCCACTGCAGGCGCAGAGTGGGTTATGGTGCCGACAGAGATGAAGTCGACGCCCGTTTCCGCGACAGCCCTGACCGTATCGAGCGTTATTGTGCCCGATGCCTCTGTAATGGCTCGATTCGCTATCAGCGCTACCGCCTCTTTCATCATCGTAATCGGCATGTTGTCAAGCATGATAACGTCCGCCCTCGTTGCCAGTGCCTTCCGCACTTCGTCGATCGACGTAGTCTCTACTTCTAT
>DMKB01000330.1 GCA_003454665.1 Nitrospiraceae bacterium
AGCCCCCCGTATTCCATGATCTGCATCTCTGTCCCCGGCTCTATATGGTATTTTTTCCTGATCTCCGCGGGAATGACGATCTGCCCTTTTGCCAGTGCCTTGACTGTTGCCATGGGTTTAACCTTTCTGATAAAGAGTTATACATACTACCTGAAATGTATAACTTTTCACTGGCCATGTCAACTTGATTTTTAAAGAAGCAGGGGCAGGGGAATGCTGTGACGGGGAGATGGGTGTTCAGGGTTCAGGGTTCAGGAAAAGGATAGCAGATTACATACAGAAAGCAGAAGACAGAAAAAAGATAACAGATTGCAGGCATCGGGTGCGGTATTCAGCATACTGCTTCATGCATTCCGCACTCCGCATTCCGAATTCCACAATTCCCTAGATTGCCTCCGCCTCCTGCGTCACCCGCAGCACTTCCTCCACGGAGGTAACACCGGCTACCGCCTTGACCAGGCCTTCCTGACGCATGCTCCGGAACCCGGATTTCTCGGCCGTTGATTTCATTCTGCTGCTCGACGCCTTGGCGACGATGAGGCTTCGTATCTTTTCGTCGATTTCCATAAGCTCGAACAGCCCCACCCTGCCCAGGTAACCCGTGTTCTGGCAGGCCTGGCACCCTTCGCCCCGGTAGAACGTAACTTTTCCGGCCTCGAGGCCGAGGTCCCGCAACAGCTCGGGCGGCGCCGTATAGGGTTTCTTGCAGCGGTCGCATATCCTCCTCGCCAGGCGCTGGGCGACGATGGCGATGGTAGAGGATGCGATCAGGAAGGGCTCGATCCCCATGTCGATAAGCCGCGATACCGCGCCTGCGGCGTCGTTCGTATGGAGCGTGGAGAACACGAGATGGCCTGTCAAGGCGGCGTGGATCGCTATCTCCGCCGTCTCGCGGTCGCGGATCTCGCCGACCATGATCGTGTCCGGGTCCTGCCGGAGAATGGAACGAAGCCCGCTGGCGAAGGTCACGCCGGCCTTGGGGTTCACCTGCACCTGGTTGACGCCCATGATCTGGTATTCAACGGGGTCCTCCACCGTAACGATGTTGTTTGCCTTCCGGTCGATGCCATTGATGCTCGCGTAGAGCGTCGTGGTTTTACCGCTTCCCGTCGGGCCCGTGACCAGGATCATGCCGTAGGGCCGTTCAGTGATCTTTTTGTATCCTTCGAGCATCTCCGACGACAGGTTCAGGCCGTCGATACTCAGGATGAGCTGGTTGCGGTCGAGAATACGCATCACCACGGTCTCGCCCTGGATTACCGGCAGCGTGGAGACGCGAATATCCACGGCCGTGTCGCCGTGCAGGCGAAGGGCATTCCGCTCCTGGTACAGGGCGGTGACCACCGGCCCGGCGTCCGTATGGTCCACCCGGGCCTGAAAGCGCCCGTCCTGGGGCACGCGTTTTTCGGCGATGTCCATGTTGGCCATGATCTTGATGCGCGAAACAATGGGCGCGTGCATCTCCCGGGGAATGGACTTCACCTCCCGCAGCACGCCGTCGATACGGTAGCGGATCTTGATGAACTGGCCCTCGGGATCGATATGGATGTCGCTCGAACGGTCCATGATGGCCTGGGCGATCACCATGCTCACCAGCTTTACGACCGGCGCGTCATCGACGGCCGCCGTTGGGATCCCGCCTTCCCCTCCCTCACCCGCGAGGGCCGCCACTCCCCCGGCAAAATCCATGGCTGCATCCTCGATGGCCGTACTCACGCCGTAGTACCGGTCTATGGCCTTCAGGATGTCGCTCCGCACGGCGATGACCTGCCGGACTTCCCGTCCCGTTGATCGCCGGATATCGTCGAGGCCGAAGATGTTGAGCGGGTCGGCCATGGCCACAACGACGGCTTCCCCGTCCTTATACAGAGGCACGGCGATCAACCGCCTCGCCATTGCGCCGGGGATCAGCTTGACCGTGTCCGAGTCGACGAGCTGTTTTTCTATCTCGATATAAGGAAGGTCGAGCTGCTTGCCGAGAAAGGCGGCCAGGTCGTGCTCACTCAGGAACCCGAGCTCAATAAGAAGCTCGCCGACCCGCCCGCCCTTCCTCTTCTGTTCGTCGAGCGCCTTTTTGAGCTGGCCTTCATTGATAAGACCCCCGGCGACGAGCATCTCGCCGAGCATTTTTTTCTTGGTCTCCACGGCTGCCATGACGCGCTCCTTTCAAAACCCGTTGAAAATGCGAATAAAAAAATGCTCCTCCAGAGAAATTATACCAGAAATGCGGCAGAAATGGGTTCCCGGCGCAGGCAATACGTCCTGCTGTCTTGACGCGCACTGCTCCCTATGATACATTTTGTGAAAATGAGCTTGATCTTCATGCATTCCTCCTTTTCACCATCATCAGCCCGGAGCGCTTTATGTTCTGGATGACCCCATCGGTGATCGCGACCACCCTCGGCACGCTCGTGCTTGCCCTCATCTACCTCTACCTGTACGTCCGGTATCGCGAACGATATCTCCGGATATGGACGGTTGGGTGGGCGTTCTCTGTCCTCAGGTTTTCGTTCCAGCTCCTGATCCTCTTCACCGGTGAAAGCTCGTTTCTCATCATCGGGAACCAGGTCTCCTCCCTCGTGAGCGGCTTCATGCTCTTATGGGGCACCTATGTCTTCACGGGACGAAGGCTCTCGAAGTGGTGGGGGGTGGGGTGCGCCGCCGGGATACTCTGGATCATCAGCGCCGTGCTCTTCGGCGCTACCTTCACCCTCCTTACCCTGCCCACCTTCATCTTCCTCGGTGCCATTTATGTCTGGACCGGCATTGTCTTCCTTCGCCTGCGCGACGTCGGGGGGTTCGAAAAGCATGTCACGGGATGGGCGTTTATTATCTGGGGTGTCCATAAGATAGACTATCCCTTCCTGCGGCCCCTGAATGCGATCGCACCGTGGGGATACCTGCTCTCCGCGATACTCGAAATCACCGTGGCCTTCGGCATGGTCCTCGTCTTCTTTCAGAAGACCCAGCGGACGCTCAGCGAAAGTGAAGAGCGATATCGCAACATGTTCAGAAACAATCATGCCGTCATGCTGCTCATCGATCCGGCGACATCGAACATCGTCGACGCCAACCCGGCCGCCTGTTCGTTCTACGGCTACACCAGGGCAGCGCTCACGGCGAAAAAGATATCGGACATAAATATCCTTTCAGAAACGCAGATTGCCCGCGAAATGCAGCGGGCAAAACAGGAGGGACGGAGCCACTTCTACTTCGACCACCGCCTGGCCGACGGCACCATCCGCAACGTCGAGGTGTACAGCGGCCCGGTCCGGGTCGAAGGAAAAACGCTTCTGTATTCAATCATTCATAACATTACGGACCGGAGAGACGCGGAGCATTCGCTGCGCACCACCATGTCACAATTCGCCGCGCTGATCGAGAACATGCACGACGGCATCCTCTTCGAGGACACGTCCCGGAACATCGCGCTGGTCAACCCGGCGCTGTGTTCCCTCTTCGGCATCCCGCCGCCGTCCGACGATCTTATCGGAAGGGACTGCCGTGAAGCTGCCCAGGCGGCAAGCGCGCTTTTCTCGGCCCCGAAAAAATTTACGGAGCGCATCGAGGAACTCATCCACCAGGGAGAGATCGTTACCGATGAAAAGCTGTTCCTTGCCGACGAGCGCGTGGTGGAGCGGGATTACATCCCGATTTCCCTGGCAGGAGCATCTCTCGGCCACCTCTGGCTCTACCGGGACGTAACAGAGCGCAGAAAGCTTCAGGACCAGCTCCGCCATGCGCAGAAGATGGAGGCCGTCGGTACTCTCGCCGGCGGCATTGCCCACGACTTCAATAACATTCTCACGGCGATCATCGGCTACGGAAACATCATCAAGATGCGCATGGAGGGGAATAATCCTCTCATTTCCTACGTGGACCAGATACTCTCGACATCGGAGCGGGCAGCCGTCCTCTCTCAAAGCCTTCTCGCCTTCAGCAGAAGACAGGGCGTCACACTGCAGCCGGTAAACATCCATGACCTTACCCAGAGAGTGGACAAGCTTCTGCGAAGACTCATCGGCGAGGACATCGATCTCACCTGCACGAACACCGATCCGAAGCTGTACGTCATGGCCGATTCCGGCCATCTGGAGCAGGTCCTGATGAATCTCGCAACGAATGCCAGGGATGCGATGCCCGACGGCGGGCGGCTGACCATCGAGGTGAGCCGGACGGTCCTGGACGAGAGCTACCGGAAACTGCACGGATACGGCAGGCAGGGTGAATATGCCCTGATCAGTGTGACGGACACCGGTGTCGGGATGACCGAGACTGACCGGGAGCGAATATTCGAACCCTTCTTTACGACCAAGGAAGTGGGAAAGGGCACGGGGCTCGGCCTCGCCATCGCCTACGGGATCGTAAAACAACATCACGGGTATATCAGTTGCTACAGCGAGCCGGGCATCGGCACAACGTTCAAGATGTACCTGCCCGTTACCACGACGGCGCAGGAGCAGGCAACGACCGCTGAAGCTCCCGGTCCCATCGGCGGCACGGAAACGATCCTGGTGGCGGAAGACGATGCAGGCGTGAGGAAACTCACGAAAGTCGTCCTCGAAGAATTCGGATATACCGTCATAGAAGCGGAGGACGGGGAAGCAGCGCTGCGGAAATTCGACGAACATGCGGACCGGATCAGCTTCCTTCTCCTCGACGTCATCATGCCGAAGAAGAATGGGAAAGAGGTCTTCGAGAAGATCCGTGCCATTCGGCCCGATATCAAGGCGCTCTTCACGAGCGGGTACACGGCAAACATCATTCACAGAAAGGGTATTCTTGACGAAGGATTGCATTTTATTTCAAAACCCATAGCACCGAAGGTCCTGCTCGAAAAAGTACGAAGCATCCTGGACCGGTAACGTGGCCCGATGGAAAAGTGGGCGAATGTGACAAAGGAAGGCCCACTGCCGTGAATAGTGATATAATAGGTAAGGATTGCTGAATTTCCCGCGGGAAAACAGGGGTGCTCCATCGAATGACTCTGCAGCCCGAAGTCGATAGCGCCAAAGCGAACATTCTCGTCGTCGACGATGATCCCTACGTCCTCGAATCCATCTCGGGACTCCTGGAGGGATACGGCTATTCCGTCATAACGACGGAGCAGGCAGACCATGCCTTGTCCCTTCTGCTCAATGACGGCATCAACGTGGTGTTGACGGACATCAGGATGCCGGAAATCTCGGGAATCGCACTCCTCGAGAAAATACATCTCGTCAGTCCTGAAATGCCCGTCATTCTCATGACGGCCTACGCCGAGCTCGACGTGGCGGTCAACGCGATAAAGCAGGGCGCCTTCGACTTCATCACCAAGCCCTACAGCCCGGAATACCTCATGCACACCATAGAAAAAGCCATCAAGTACCACGGTCTCACGCAGATGGAGCGGGATTACAAGAAAACGCTTGAAGAAACCGTGCGCCTCAGGACCCAGGAACTTTCAGACGCCCTCGCCATGGTCAAGAATATGAGCAGGGAGATCATCACACGGTTAACGGCCGTGGCTGAATACCGTGACACGGACACGGGGGCGCACATTTCACGGATCGGCCTCTATACAAAAAAAATGTCCGAAGTGCTCAAGATGCCTGCAGGGTTTATCGAAGAAGTCGCCTTCGCGAGCCCCATGCATGACATCGGAAAAATCGGGATAGCGGACAACATCCTGCTTAAGCCCAGTTCCCTCACGGGCCAGGAATTTCAGGTCATGAAAACACATACCTCGATCGGTGAGCAAATGCTCCGGGGATCAACGTACCCCGGCATTCAGATGGCGGCGTCCATCGCCCTCAACCACCACGAGCGGTGGGACGGGACCGGGTACCCGAGGGGGCTCGCCGGCGAGAAGATCCCCATTGAGGGCAGGATCGTGATGCTCGTTGATCAGTACGATGCGCTGCGCAGTGTACGGCCCTATAAGAAGTGCTTTTCCCACGAGGAAACGTATGACATCATAACAAAGGGTGACGACAGGACCCTGCCCGCACACTTCGACCCTGCCGTCATGAAGGCCTTCATCGACATCGCCCCGACCTTTTCAGAAATATTCGATTCCCATCAGGATTAGCACGGTACGATGAGCGTATGCGTTGAGCCGACAGGCATCATTCGCATCAGGACAACTGATGCCTACGGAGCTTAGCAGCCAGGCTCCTTCCTTCCTTCCTTCCTTCCTTGCTTGCTTCCTTGCTTGCTTCCTTGCTTGCTTCCTTGCTTGCTTCCTTGCTTGCTTCCTTCCTTGCTTGCCTGCTTGCTTACGTGCTTGCTTTCCTTTCTGGTTTATACTATAGTCTCTTATGCGCGACAAAATAAAGACGGTGGAAGAATTGCAGAGCCTCCTTGCCATCCTCCGCGCTGCGGGAAAGAAAATCGTTTTCACCAACGGCTGCTTCGATCTTATCCACACGGGCCATACCCGCTACCTCGCACAGGCCAGGACGTTCGGCGATATCCTCGTGGTGGCCGTCAACAGCGACTCCTCCGTCCGCACCATCAAAGACACAAAGAGGCCCATTACACCCCAGGCGGAGCGTACTGAAACCCTCGCCGCACTGGAGGCCGTCGACTACGTCGTTATATTCGGCGAAGCCGATCCCGGGAGAATTATTGCCGCACTCCAGCCCGACGTCCTGGTAAAGGGCGGAGACTGGCCCGTAGAAAAGATCATCGGCCGTGATATCGTCGAGGCCCGAGGCGGGAAGGTGATCAATGTGCCTTATATCGAAGGATCGTCCACGACAGGGATCATTGAGCGAATTGTGAAGAAATACAGTGGGCAGTAGACAGAGAAAAGATAACAGACTACAGATAATAGACTAGAGACTAAAGACTAGAGACTAAAGACTACAGACGACAGAACACAGTAAACAGGCATCAGAAATCGGGAATCTGGCATCAGGAAAACATCCTGTCAATCCTGTCTATTAACTGCAGCTCTCAGCATTCTGCTTCCTGCTTCCACCATTCCGCACTCCGCATTCAGCATTCTCCCTCCTGTCTCTCCGCATTAAAACTTTACAATTTGCACTTTTCATTTTTCACTTTGCATTGAGGATGATCCTGTCTCCCCGTCTCCTGGCTCCTGAACTTCGTGTCACCTTCGGCCCTTCTTCCTGCTCTTCTCAGCCTCGATCCCATACAACGTCCGGTCATCGAAACCGAAATAGTGTCCGATTTCATGCATCACTACTTCCAATACCATCTCCTCCCTCTCTTCGAGCGATGACGACCGTTCCTCGATCGGACGCTGGTAAATGACGATCTGGTCGGGCAAGACATTCCCGTACCCCCAGCCGCGCTCGGTCAACGGCACCCCCTGGTACAGGCCGAGGAGGGTCCCTGCTTTAATGCCCATCTCGTCCAGGGTTTCGGCTGAAGGATGGTCCTGGATCTGTATCGATATGTTTTCCAGTTTTTGCTTGAACGGACGCGGCAGCCTCCGGAGTGCTTTATTGACCAGGTTTTCAAAGGAAGTTCTGTCCATACCCGATGGTACCGCAGAAACCGGCGAAATGCGAGGGGAAAAGAGTGCTTCCGCAAACAAAAAACCACGAAGATGCGCTTCGTGGTTATTCGGTGCTGCCATCGTTCATCGGCAATGCAGTCTTTCTGTCTCTCAATCCTTATTTCTTTTTGGCCTTTTTCTTGGCCTTCTTCGCCGGGGCCTTTTTCTTTGGCGCCATGGTAGTCGTCACCCCCTTTCAACGGGACAGAGTGTACCGGATAATACCGTGTCTTCCGGAATGAGAGGAAAGGATACAAAAAGGCACCGGGGGCATCTGCGCCCCCGGCGTGTCCATAGACCATCGGGACACCATGCGAAGGAACATTACTTTTTCTTGGCTTTTTTCTTGGCCTTTTTCTTGGCTGTTTTCTTTGCAGCCTTTTTTGTCGCCTTTTTCTTGGCTTTCTTCTTCGCCATCAGCTGTCTACCCCCTTTTCGAGAAAATAGTATCGTGTACCTGCTACAAGCTACAACCATGACACCTGAACGCCGCACGTCAGCGGGGACGGGAACACCCCGTTCTGCCTACGGACAGAGTGGAAAACAGTACGCAAGAGAGTTATTTCTTCTTGGCTTTTTTCTTGGCCTTTTTCTTTACGGCCTTTTTTGCGGCCTTTTTCTTGGCTTTCTTCTTTGCCATAAGCTCTCCACCCCCTTTCGGTCACCGCGCCTGCTGGTAAGCGGCTTTATCTTGATACAGACTGAGGAGCACCGTTCAAGAATGACATCTGCGAGTATTTTTCCTTAATCCGTTCACCTGCGAGTGCAAAAAACTCTTCAGCATCTTTCAGGGCCTGACGGGCCTCGTATCGTGATATCACGGTTCCCGCCTCCTCCATGACATTCTGGTATTTTCTTCGCATCCGGTCGAACTTATTGATCATGCTCTTATGCTTCGGTCCGAGAATCGCACCGACGGCAGTCACGACAATCTTGTGAGGGTCCCTGCCTCTCACGCTTTTCGGCCGGAATCCTTCAGACAGGATCAGCCCTCTCGCAGAACGGGCCATAACCTGATAGGCTGCGGCAAACGCCCATTCTTCATCGTTGTTATCGAGCAGGAGCCTGCTCGTCGCCAAATCCCGCTCGGCCCGTTTGACATGCGCCGCAACCTCTGTTGTTTCAGCGGCGCGCTCTTCAACGATCCCCATATCTTTGAGCTCATTAGAATTCATCTTCCTTGCCTACCAGGAATATCCTTTTCCCCTTCACAATATCGCGAATGAACGGGTCCTTTGCATCCCTGCGTTTTCGATACTCGTGCTCGTCGAAGACCAGATAGTCGATCTCCCTTTTCAGCTTCTCTTCAACTCCCATCACCATATCGTTCAAATCGGTGATATTTATCTGGCCCACAACCATAAGATTGATGTTGCTGCTCTGCTTCTCAGCGCCCTTTGCGTAGGATCCGTAGATAAATGCGGCCTGGACCCCCTTTAATTTCGACAGCGCAGCTTTGATCGAACCCTGAATACCGGCAGTCTTAAAGATCAAGCCTTTCATCTCGGAGAACACCGGGGAACGTTTGTCTGCAAAATAATATTTTTGTACTCCCCGTTTTTCCCACGACAGAAGTCCGATCTTGACGAGGGTATCAAGCTCGCGCTTTATCCCTGCCGCATCCTTGCCGATATGCCGTGCTATCTCCCTGAGATAGAACCTGCTGCCCGGATTATTAAAGAACAGACTCAAAAGTTCCGCCCTCGTGGAGGAGAACAGTTTTTCCAGCAAGTTTTCTCACCTCGTAGACAAATATACAACAATAGTGTACGTTTTGTCAACGTGAAACTGAAAAAAATTATTTTTCCGTGAGTTAGACAAATTATCAACACTGCAATTCACACAACTAAAATTGTGACAAAATAATATTGTATTATCGTTAAAAAACAACTTATTTTGGTTTGAGTCAGCGCGATCAATCACAACAAAAAAACGGGCATGCGAGCACGTAAAAAATAATTTTTTCTTCGTTGGCGGAAAAAGTGAGCAGGAAAATCAGCCCATGAATAGAGGGTATTCTCGTTTTTTTAACTGACCGCTATAAGAAACGTACGAAGGCTGTCTTTTTAATTTTTTTTCATCACTTTGTTAAAATATCTTTCGCATCTCAGGAAATAATCATTCAACAGTTTGCCGCATTCGGCAACATCGATGTCGTCTATCGCTCTCTTGCTCACGATTTCTCTTTTGATACGCCGCCGACTTATGGTATACTGTCGTGTCGTCTTCGTTGACAATATATCATCACTGATGAAAAAGGAGCACCACGAGAATCATGCGCTTCAGCGAATTACCAATCCCCAATGGAGTTCAAACCGGCATCGAGCATTCCGGCTTCACCGTGTGTACACCCGTCCAGGAGGCCGTGCTGCCGAGGGCAATGCGTGGTGAAGACGTTGCTGCTCAGGCACAAACGGGCACCGGAAAAACAGCTGCGTTCCTCATCGCGCTCTTCACCAGGATGATCAGGAACCCGATCCGCGATTGCGGAAGCTCGCCGCAAGTGCTCATTGTATCACCCACCCGTGAACTTACCGACCAGATATACCGCGAGGCTGAGCGTCTCGGAAAATTCACGGGATTCCGTCTTCTTGCCGTATACGGCGGCGTGGATTACCAGAAGCAGATGGAAGCCCTTCGCAAAGGCGTAGACGTTCTTATCGGAACGCCGGGCAGGTTGATTGACTATTACAAGCAGCGAATATACACCCTCAAGAAGACGCGCTATCTCGTCATCGACGAGGCGGACCGGATGTTCGATATGGGTTTCATCGACGACCTCCGTTATCTCCTGAAGAAATTGCCTCCCTACACAAAGCGCCAGTCGATGCTGTTTTCCGCCACGCTCTCCTACCGGGTGATGGAACTCGCCTATGAGCACATGAACCTGGCTGAGAAAATCTCCATTACACCGGAGAACGTAACGGTAGAAAAAATCGAGCAGGTTCTCTACCACGTGGGAAAGCACGAAAAAATCTCTCTGCTCCTCGGGATCCTCAAAAAAGAGCGCCCGACGCGGGTCCTCATATTTACCAACACACGCCGGGCCGCCGATATGGTTGTGGAGCGATTGAATCGTAATGGATGGAAGGCGCACGCCCTTACCGGCGATATCATCCAGAAAAAGAGACTCCGGGTCCTGGCGGATTTCAAGACGGGGAAACTCGACATCCTCGTTGCCACGGATGTGGCCAGCCGCGGCATCCACGTCGAAAACGTAACGCATGTAATCAATTATGACCTTCCGCAGCATACTGAGGACTATGTTCACCGGATCGGCCGTACCGGACGGGCCGGGGCGAGCGGAAAGGCCATCAGCCTTGCCGACGAGGAATATGTCTACTCCCTCGAAGACATCGAGACATATATCGACCAGAAAATACCCGTGGAATGGGCCGATGAGAGTATGTACGTGAAGGAAATCAGGCGATCACGGGCGGAAGCAGAGCGGTCCCGGGAGACAAAACGGCATGCCGGCCCACAGAATCCGTCGGTGCGGCGCAAAAGTCGCTCGGGTCCGCGGCGATAACGAAGGATGGTATCGCGAGAATATGGTATAATATCGAGTAGAAAAAATATGCGTAATTAAATAATTCCTAATTACCCGGCCCGGATACCGTGCAGAGTTGAGTCATTCGTCGCAAAATCGCGTTTCTATCTGAAAGGAGATCTCGATGGAGGCAGCCTCGGCTTATAAAACTCACCCCTGGACAAAATTCTACGAGGCCGGCGTTTCCCCCCGGCTTCAGTATCCTGATATCCCCCTGGGGGGCATGCTGGCAAAAACTGCTGAAACGTTTCCGGGCCACACCGCGCTCCTGTTCTATGGAAAGAAAATCACCTATGCAGCGCTCGATATACTCGTAACCCGGTTCGCCAATGCGCTCTCCGGCCTCGGAGTAAAACAGGGTGATCGTGTTGCGCTCATGCTGCCGAACGTCCCCCAGATGGTCATCGGCTACTTTGGCGCGCTGCGGCTCGGCGCCATTGTCGTTCCCACGAATCCTCTTTACCTGGAGCGCGAACTCGAAGTTCAGCTTGTGGACAGCGGCGCCGAAACCCTTGTCGCCCTGGACCTGTTCCATCCGCGCATATCGCCTATCCTGCACAAGACGAAGGTGAAGCACCTCATCCTGTGCGGCATAAAAGACTATCTTCCCTTCCCCCTCAATCTGCTCTACCCCATCAAGGCGCGGATACAGAAGCAGTGGGTCAACGTAAAGAAAGAGGCCCCGACCTATGATTTTCTGTCTCTCCTGGAGAAGGCGCCCGACACTCCCGTAGACATACCCGTTGCGCCGGAGGATACGGCCAGCCTCCAGTATACCGGTGGAACGACGGGCGTGCCGAAAGGCGCGGTGCTCACCCACCGCAACCTGATCGTGAACGCCGCGCAGTGTAAAGCGTGGCTCGCGATTGAAAAAGAGGGAGAGGACATCTTTCTCGCCGCCATCCCCTTCTTTCACGTTTACGGCATGACGACGGTCATGAATCTCGGCGTGCTCATCGGCGCGGAAATGATCCTCGTCCCCAAGTTTCATGCGAAAGAAGTCCTCACGCTCATCAGCAAATATCGACCGACCTTATTTCCGGGCATCCAGGCCATGTACCTTGCATTGGCCAATTATCCCGAGGTCAGGAAGTACGACCTGACCTCGATCAGGGCGGCCCTCAGCGGGGCCGGGCCGCTCATGCTGGAGGTGCAGGAACGGTTCGAATCCATAACCGGTGCGAAGATCGTCGAGGGATACGGCCTGTCCGAAGCGTCTCCCGTGACGCATGCCAACCCCATTTTCGGCAGACGGAAGATAGGAACGATCGGCCTGCCCTGGCCCGACATGGAGGCCATGATCGTGGACATCGAAACCGGGGCGAAACCCATGCCCCTTGGCGAGACCGGGGAACTCGTGGTAAAGGGCCCGCAGGTCATGAAGGGGTACTGGAACAAATCCGAAGAGTCTGAGCGGACGCTCCGCGGCGGATGGCTCCATACCGGTGATATCGCAAAAATGGACGAGGAAGGCTACTTCACCATTGTCGACCGCATCAAGGACATGATCAAGACAGTGGGAGAAAACGTCTATCCACGGGAGGTCGAGGAAGTCCTGTTCACCCATGCGAAGGTGAAAGAAGCCGTCGTTGTCGGCATCCCCGGCGATGAGTTCATGGGCGAAAAGATCAAGGCATACGTCATCCTGCAGGACGGAGAACAGGCCACGGAGGATGACATCATCCAGTTCTGCAAGGAAAAACTTTCAAAATTCAAGGTGCCGAAGGAAGTCGAGTTTCGCACCGAATTTCCCAAGACCCTCGTCGGCAAGGTCCTCAGACGGGTTCTGCGGGATGAAGAGATGAAGAAAAGCAAACCGAAATCAGGTGGACGCTGATAACCGCGGAAAAAGCGGATAGGAAGAGTACCGGGGGATACCCGTTTTCTGCTTGCTTCTGTCCGTCGATTGATCTCCATCCGGCCTTTTCTGCGTAAATCGGCGTCCCGGTCCCCTGCACGGGTTCTCAAAAAACGAGGTGAACTATGAAAGACGTCGTTCTTATAGATGGATTTCGCATTCCCTACGTAAAGTCGGGTACGGTATTAAAAGATTTGCCGGCGGTAGAGCTCGGCGCAGCCATAATGAAGGAAGTTGTGGCGCGTATCGCCATCGACCCTCAGCAGATCGATGAGGTGATCGTGGGCAATACCGGCATGCCCGCCGAGGCCGCCAACATCGCGCGGGTAATCGCGCTCCGCGCCGGCATTCCGGAGCACATTCCCGCCTACAGCGTTCAGCGCAACTGTGCTTCGGGCATGCAGGCTGTAGCGAGCGCCGTGACGCAGATACGCGCGGGCATGAGCGACGTGGTGCTCGTGGCTGGCGTGGAATCCATGTCCGACTTCGGCTTTTACACTTCGAAAAAAATGAAGGACGTCTTCACGGCCGCACAACGAGCCAAAAGCATCGCAGGGAAGATCGGTCCCTTTCTCTCGCTCCGACCGAAGGATTTCGTCCCCGTCGTGGGCCTCATCCTCGGCCTGACCGATCCTGTCTCGGGCCTGAATATGGGTCTGACCGCTGAAGTGCTTGCCCGGGATTTCGGGATCACCCGTCAGGAGCAGGACGAGTTCGCGCTCATGAGCCATCAGCGCTGGGCCGCGGCTGTCGAGTCCGGCAAATTCAAGAACGAAGTCGTACCGTTCTACGTCCCGCCGAAGTTCCAGCCTCTGGAAGAGGATGTGGGACCGCGCAAAAACCAGACCATGGAGGCGCTCCAGAAACTCAGACCTTATTTCGACAGAAAATACGGAACCGTGACGGCGGGGAACTCGTCTCCCATCACCGACGGTGCGGCAGCAGACCTCGTCATGAGCGCCGACAAGGCGAAGGAACTCGGGCTGAAGCCCCTGGGCCATATAAAAGAAGTCGCCTTTGCAGGCTTTGATCCTTCACGGATGGGCATCAGCCCCGTGTTCGCCGTGCACAAAGCGCTGAAAAGGACGGGGATGAAATTAAAAGACATGGAACTCATCGAGCTGAACGAGGCATTCGCGGCCCAGGTCATTGCCTGCGAACGCGGAGCAGCCTCGAAGGAATTCTTCAACAAACACCTGCCGGGCGAGGAGCCGATCGGTGAAATCCGGAGGGACATCCTGAACGTGAACGGCGGGGCAATCGCCCTCGGCCATCCCGTGGGCTCCTCGGGTCTCCGGATCATCATCACGCTCCTGAAAGAGATGGAGCGCCGCAGTCTCTCGACCGGCCTCGCCACGATCTGCATCGGCGGCGGCCAGGGCGGGGCGACGATCGTAGAGCGAAAATGATCGCTCTACGATATTGAAAATTGCAAAATGAAAATTGCAAATTTTAAAATTATGGCATTTTTTCCATCTTACATTTTTCAATCTTCAATTTCCAATTTTCACTCTTCACTTTTCAGTGAGAAAGGAGCCACATGCCTGCTTTCAACCTTAACGTTCGGAACGACGGTATCGCCATCATCACCTTTGATCTTCCCGAAGAAAAGGTGAACAAGCTCACGACACCGGCGATGGAAGAGCTGGACCGGGTGCTCGACGAAGCGGCCGCGAAGAAAGGGATCAAGGCCCTCGTCTTCTCGAGCGGAAAAGACGGGAATTTCATCGTGGGGGCTGATATCGCGGAAATACGGGACATCAGAGACCCGAAAAAAGGCGAGGAAATAGCGAGAAAAGGCCAATCCATCCTGGCAAAACTGGAAGCACTTCCCTTCCCCACCGTTGCGGCGATCCACGGCCCTTGCATGGGCGGCGGGCTCGAGCTCGCCCTTGCCTGCTGGCGCCGCGTGATCAGCAACGACCAGAGGACGATGCTCGCGCTGCCCGAAGTGAAGCTCGGCATCAGCCCCGGATTCGGGGGCACCCAGCGGCTCCCCCGCCTCGTTGGCCTCATGAACGCCCTGGACATGATCCTGACGGGTAAGTCTATCTACGCGAAGAAAGCCAGAAGGATCGGCCTTGCCGACGAGGTGGTATACAAAGAGATACTGCTCGAGAGCGCGGTAAAGGCGGCCCGAAAGGACATTGGAAAAAAGAGGCCGCAAACGATCCGTGCGCGAAGACCCCTGATCATCCGATTGATGGAGGGCAACCCGTTCACGCGGTCCATCGTGTTTCGCATGGCGAAAAAAACCGTCCTGAAAGAGACGCGGGGCAACTATCCTGCTCCGCTCGCTGCCCTCGATGCCGTCCGGACCGGTCTCGGCAGGGGCCGGAAGGCCGGATACCGGAAGGAAGCGCGCTTCCTGGGTGAGCTTGCCGTGACGGCGATCTCGAAGAACCTCGTGTCCATCTATTATCTGAACGAGGCGCTCAAAAAGGATGTAGCACCATCCCCGGCCAGGATTGCGAACGCCGGCGTCCTCGGCGCCGGGGTCATGGGAGGAGGCATTGCCCAGCTTTTCGCCGAAAAAGGCATCTTCGTGCGGATGAAGGACATCAAGACCACGTTCATCTCAACGGGTCTCAAGGCGGCGGCCAACGTTTTCAAAAAGCGGGCAAAGAAGGGGATTCTCGATCCGCTCCAGGCCCGGGACGGATTTGACCGCATCACCGGCACGCTGGACTACTCCGGGTTCGGGCAGGCCGATATGGTTGTCGAAGCCGTGGTCGAGAACATGGATGTGAAAAAGGCCGTGGTCGCCGAGTTCGAAAACGCCTCGAAGGAGAGCGCTATTTTCGCCTCGAACACGTCCTCACTGTCGATTACCGAGTTGGCAACGGCCTCGCAGCGTCCGGGTAAGGTCGTGGGAATGCATTTCTTCAACCCCGTCGACAAAATGCCCCTTGTGGAGATCGTCCGGGGAGAAAAGACCTCGGACGAAACCGCTGCAGCTATCGCCTCCCTTTCGAGAAGACTCGGCAAGCTTCCCGTAACGGTAAACGACGGCCCGGGGTTTCTCGTAAACCGCATCCTCATGCCCTACCTGGGAGAGGCCGTGAAAATGCTCGAGGAAGGGAGGAGGATCGGAGAGATCGATGAAGAGCTTCTTGACTTCGGCATGCCCATGGGTGCCTTTATCCTCCTCGACGAAATCGGCATCGATGTCGCCCACAAAGTGGCCGACATTCTCTACCAGGGCCTGGGCGAGCGCGCAAAGCCATCATCCACGCTTGGGTCGCTCCACGAAGAGGGCTACCTCGGAAAGAAGAACGGGAAGGGCTTCTACCGGTATAAAGGCCGCGCCCGGAAAGGGCCGGACGAATCCGTCTATGCCAAAATCGTGAAGGTCTCCGGCCAAAACAGGGGGAACCAGGACATTATTGACCGAACGGTCCTGCTCATGGTAAAGGAGGCGGCGCTCTGCCTCGAAGAAACAATCATTGAGCGTGCCGACTATCTCGATGGAGCGCTCATCTTCGGCATCGGTTTCCCGCCATTCAGGGGCGGGTTGCTCAGGTACGCCGACGATCGGGGAATAAAGGACATTGTGGAGAAACTCGAGGGATTCGCGAAGAAGTACGGCGAGCGGTTCGCACCGCCGAAATCACTCATCGAGATGGCGGGATCAGGAAAGGGATTTTATTCCTGATTCCGGGAGGCAGGCAATAGCCGTCAGCTCGGTGAGTTACTACCCAGAGCAGAATATACTTTCCGCCACAGAGGTCACAGAGGACTCCGAGAAAAGCTTGTTTGATATAAAATAAAAGAAATTCATGAATTTCTCTGTGTACTCTGTGGCAAAGAATGTCAACAAGTTTGTGCTCTCCTTTCCCAACCCCCGCCTGTACTAAGCTACTTGCCCACCTTCTCCCCGAACAACTCTTTCACCGTGTCCCAAAATCCCTTCGTTATCGGTGAACAACCGTCGGTATTGAGGCAGTCGAACTCTTTTAACAGATCCTTCTGCTTTGACGAGAGTTTTGTGGGAACTTCCACGGTCACCCGTATAACCTGGTCACCGGCGCCGTGGCCGCGGAGGTGCGGGAAGCCCTTGCCGCGCAGCCGGAAGGCATGTCCCGGTTGGGTGCCCGAGGGAATTTTCAGCTTTGATGGGTCCTTGAGGGTAGGAACTTCGATCTCTGCCCCGAGTGAGGCCTGGGCAAAGCTGATGGGAACTTCACAGATGATGTTGTCATCCTCTCGCTTGAACAATGGGTGTTCTGCAACGGTAAGGTAGACATAAAGATCCCCGGGCGGGCCGCCTTGTCCGCCAAGTTCTCCCTCGCCGGTCAGGCGAATCGTATTACCCGTCTCAACACCGGCGGGAATTTTGACCGAGAGGGTACGCTCCTGCTCTACGCGCTGCCTTCCCCGGCAGGTCGGACAGGGATCGGTGATGACCTTTCCCGCTCCGCCGCACCGGGAGCAGGTGCGCGATATGCTGAAGAACCCCTGCTGCATACGGACCTGGCCTGCGCCTTTGCACGTGGTGCAGGCTGCAATGCCGTCCCGTGATCGAGCCCCGAGGCCGTCACAGTCCGAACAGCGCTCCCACCGGGGAACGCGAATCTTGCTCGTCGTACCGAAGGCCGCGTCCTCGAAGGAAATGTTGAGATTGAACCGGAGGTCTTCCCCTGCTGTTGCCCGGCTCCGCCCGCGGCCGCCGCCGAAGAATTCTTCGAAGATATCGCCGAAGATGTCGCCCATTCCCATCCCGGCGCCGAATCCGCCCGGTCCCGCGCCGGCACCACCCGGTGCCGTGCCGTACTGGTCATAGTATGCCCGCTTCTGGGGATCGGACAAGACCTCGTAGGCTTCGTTCACCTCTTTAAACTTCTCTTCTGCTGCCTTGTCCCCGGCATTTTTGTCAGGATGGAGTTCGTGTGCGCGCCGACGATAGGCGCGCTTCAGCTCGGCGTCCGTCGCGTTTTTATGTACACCGAGGAGTTGGTAGTAATCATTCGCCATACGTTACACTGTCCCGTCACCAAGACACGAAGGCATGAAGAAAATAACGGGCTTCATTTCTTTGTGTCTTTGCGGTTCCCTTGGTTGTTTTATCGTAAAAAAAGGATAGCAGACACCTTAACCGATAAGGATCCAGTGTCCACTATCCTCTGCGTGATTGTTCCGACGTTACTGCTTGTCCTTGTCCACTTCTTCGAACTCCGCCTCTACTACCTTTTCGTCCGGTTTCCCGCTGTCGCCGCTCCCGGCGCCTGCGCCCGCTGCTCCTGGGTCGCCGCCGGCCTGCTGTTCCTGGCTCGCCTTGGCGTAAATCTCTTCGGCAAGCTTGTGCGATGCCTTGGAGAGTTCGGCCACGGCGCTCTTGATCGCCTCGACATCAGAAGCATCCTTTACCGTCTTGGCGTTTTCGAGCGCCTTGGTTATCTCATCTCGCTCTGCATCGGAAAGCTTGGAGCCGTACTCGCCCACGGATTTTTCGACGGAGTAGATGAGGCTGTCTGCCTCGTTTCTCGCCTCGGCAAGCTCGCGTTTCTTTTTATCCTCGGCCTCATGGGACTCGCCTTCCTTGATTGCCTTGTCGATCTCTTCCTTACCCATGCCGCTCGATGCGGTGATCCTGATGGATTGCTCCTTGCCGGTGCCGAGATCCTTGGCCGAAACATGCACGATGCCGTTCGCATCGATATCGAAGGTCACCTCGACCTGCGGAACGCCGCGCGGCGCCGACGGGATGCCCACCAGTTCAAATCTGCCGAGCGTCTTGTTGTCCCCTGCCATCTCGCGCTCGCCCTGGAGCACATGGATGGAAACCGCCGTCTGGTTGTCTGCCGCCGTCGAGAAAACCTGGCTTTTTTTGGACGGAATGGTCGTGTTCCGCTCGATGAGCCTCGTCGTCACGGCGCCCAGCGTCTCGATGCCGAGGGACAGCGGCGTTACGTCGAGAAGGAGCACGTCCTTTACGTCGCCTTTCAGCACGGCACCCTGAATCGCCGCTCCGATGGCCACCACTTCGTCGGGATTCACTCCCTTGTGCGGGTCTTTCTGAAAAAATTCCTTCACCGCCTGGACGACCTTGGGCATACGGGTCTGGCCGCCGACCATGACGGTTTCATGAATCTGGCCAACCGTCTTCTCCGCATCGGTAAGCGCTTTTCTGCAGGGATCGATGCTCCG
>DMKB01000068.1 GCA_003454665.1 Nitrospiraceae bacterium
GGTGATCGGCGGCGGCCTTCCCGTAGGCGCTTACGGCGGGAAGCTCGAGATCATGGAGAAGATCGCGCCGATCGGCCCCATCTACCAGGCGGGGACGCTTTCGGGAAATCCCCTGGCCATGACGGCCGGCATCGAGACGCTGAAGATCCTGGCGAAAGCAACGACGTACAAGACCCTCGAACAACGTTCCGCTGAACTGGCAACCGGGTTGAAAGAAGCGGTACAAGAGGCCGGTGTCCCGGCGACGTTCAACCGCGTGGGTTCCATGTTCACGACGTTCTTCACAAGCCGGCAGGTGAAGAACTTTGCCGACGCCAAGACGTCGGATACGGAGCAATTCGGGAACTATTTCCGGGCCATGCTCGGGAACGGGGTGAACCTTACCCCGTCCCAGTTCGAGGCGGCATTCATGTCTCTTGCCCATTCGGCAGCGGATGTTGCGAAGACCGTCGAGGCGGCGAGGAAGAGTTTGAAGGGACTGTGACGGGTTGCGGGTTGCGAGTTGCGAAAACTGCATATGGGACGCGGATTCATGCGGATAACCAAAAGTAGGCGCCTTGAGGCGACGCGGTAAAGATGATAGGTTAGGGCAAAAACATTTTAGGACACGGATTGACGCGAAGAGGGCGGATTAAAGAAAGTTCAAAGTTCAGGATTTGCTTCAGCATAAATTTAGGATGTTTGGTTTCATCCTGTCAAAAGAAAAGACGTTAGACGGGATGGATAGCCTAAAGGCCACAGGCAGGATAACATCTGATGTAAAGAAATCAACCATGCATTAAATCCTGTCAAAAGAAAAGACGTTAGATGGGATGGATAGCCTAAAGGCCACAGGCAGGATAACGGCGGATAACTACAAAAAAAATATAGAAGATATCATTATGAATTCGACTTTGCTTATACTGTTGAGGTATAAATGAAGTTATCAAAAAAAGCATTATCTGCGTAGATCAGATTTGATCAGCGTCCCATGAAAAAGATGTGATGAATCTGGAATTATTCCATGGAAGAGAAAGACAAAAAACTGTGGCGCATGCTCGGCGCGCTGAGTACCGTGGGCATCGCCCTGGTGGTCTCGACGGTCATCGGTTTTTACATCGGCAAGAAGCTGGATGAGTTTTTCGGGACTGATCCCTGGCTCATGATACTCTTCCTGCTCTTCGGCATCGCAGCAGGATTCATCAACCTCTTCAGAACGGCCCTGAGAACAGAGCGCATCATGGACGCTGAGGGAAAGAAAGAGAAGAAATGACCGACGAAACCACGTACCTGCGTGAGCGCGCCCGTACGGTCGTGAAGCAGGTGGCCAGGACAACAGGCATCGTCATTGCCCTTGCCGCTACGAGCGCCGGTATTTACGAATTTTCCCAGGGCGCTGAAGGTAGGTGGTGGTTTCTCCCGGCAGGGATCCTGCTCGGCGGGGTGCTGGGTGTGCTGAACTTCACCTGGCTGGCCCAGACCGTTCAGCGCGTGTACGCAAAGACAGGGATGACGCCGACGCTGGCCAACGTGGCCGGGGTGATCATCACGATCGTGAAACTTTCGGTTATTTTCGTGGTTCTCTATGTCGTCATCAAATGGCAGGTCGTCCATATCATCGGCCTGGTTGTGGGGATCACGCTCTGCTTCGTCGCCATCCTGTGGGAGGGGTTCCGGGCGATGGTGGATGTGAAGAAGTGAGATGCTCGTAGTGAATAGACACCGGCAGGAGAGAAGAAAAGATAATTAACGAGAAAAGACAATTTTAGACGGGATTGACAGGATAGAGGATTAAAAAATCCAAAGACAGTAGTCTGTAGACAGGATTAGGGAAAGCAGATTACAGACATGAGACAGCAGACTACAGACAGAAGACGACAGAAGACTGTGATCCGCAATCTGGCATCTGGAATCCGGCATCAGGTATCTGGGAAAAAAGACTTCATCCTGTACATCCTGTCAAGAAAGCCGTGGTTCCGGTTTGTCCAGATTTAAGAAGAACATGAGATAAAACGAAGACAGCGTGACGGCAAGGCGACCCTGCGCTGTCATTTGCTCCTGTGAAAGGAGGCAACGGTCCATGAAATTGCATGTGTTGCGGCCACTCGTGACGGTGATCGGCATTGTCAGCATTATCCTTGTTGCACGGGCCCTGGTGGTGCCCGATGATTTCGGCGTCCATGAACGGGGGTACATGTACGGCTGGCACCGGAAGGGAAACGAAGAAGACTGGAAGAAGTTCAAAATAAAGTACCGGGGCGCCGAATACTGCGGGAACTGCCACGAGAAAAAGTACCAGACCATCCAGCGGTCCCCCCACGCCATCATTACCTGCGAAAACTGCCACGGCCCGGCGATCGACCATCCCTCGGAGGACCGGCCAAAGCTCGATATCAACAAGGAGCGGGCGCACTGTCTTCGGTGCCATACCTATTTCAACTATCCTACAAGCGGCCGAAGACTGATACGGGGCATCGATCCGGAAGGGCATAATTCCGGCATCGAATGCGTGATGTGCCATAACCCGCATTCGCCGGGGTTGGGGAGGGCAAAATGATTACGAGAAGAGATTTTCTGCGATATGTCGTGATCGGGACAGCCGGAGCCGCCGCTCCGCTCGGTCTTGCCAATCCCGCGGGTGTGCTTGCCGGTAAGGATCTGACGGGTCCGCGGTGGGTGTTTTTGCTCGACACGTTCAAATGCGTGGGCTGCGGCCTCTGCGTCAAGGCATGCAAGACAGAAAACGAGATCCCCTATGAGGCTAATGTCTCGAGGACCTGGGTCGAGCGGTACGTGATCATGAAGGACGGCACGGTGCTCGCCGACACGCCGAAGGCGGCGCGAGACGGGTTTACGAGGAACGTCATCGATCTGGGGCAGGGCAAGACCCAGGCGATCGTGACCGAAGATATTGCCAAGGCCTTCTTTGTTCCCAAGCTGTGCAACCAGTGCGAGAACCCGCCCTGCGTTCAGGTCTGCCCGGTGGGCGCAACGTACCAGACCAAAGACGGCGTGGTGCTCGTGGACCGGAAGTGGTGCATCGGCTGCGGGTACTGCATCATGGCCTGCCCCTACGGCGTCAGGTTCTTCCACCCCGTGAGCCACACGGCGGAGAAGTGCAACTTCTGCTATCATCGGATCAGCGCCGGCCTAAAGCCGGCCTGCGAACTCGCGTGCCCCTTCGGCGCCCGGCGTATCGGGGACATCAACGATCCCGACGACGAGGTGACGCGGATCATCAAGGACGGCCGTGTTTCGGTGCTGCGGGCGGAATACGGGACCAACCCCCGAAACTACTATATCGGATTGAGCGAGGAGGTGAGATAGCCATGGTACACGGTGAAGTATGGACGTTAAAAGAACTATTCCTCTTCCCCAATGAGTACATCTACTGGAGTGTCCAGATCGTGATGTATCCCTTCCTGACGGGGCTCGTGGCCGGGGCCTTCGTGCTCTCTTCACTCTACCACGTGTTCGGCGTCAAGGAGCTGAAGAACATCGCGCGGTTCTCCCTGGTCTTCTCCTTTGCCCTGCTCTTCGCGGCGCCCATGCCGCTGGTCCTCCATCTTCTGCAGCCCCATAGGGGGGCGTACGTGTTTTTCACCCCCCACTTTACCTCGGCCATCGCGGCCTTCGGCATCGTGTTCTTCACCTACGGCGCGATCGTGGCTTCGGAGATCTGGTTCGTCTACCGAAAACATTTTGTCGATACCGCCCTCCGCCTGAGAGAGATTCAGGACAAGACGATTTGGCAATGGATCAGCTATCTCATCTTCTGTTCCCTGACGCTCGGCTCCTACGACGTGAGCGAGGAGGCGATGAAGACAGACAAAAAGGCCATCAAGGTACTGGCCGGCGTGGGGATCCCCGTGGCCGCCTTCCTGCACGGGTACGCGGGATTTATATTCGGCTCTGTCAAGGCAAACGCGCTCTGGATGACGCCACTCATGCCGGTGATCTTCATCATGTCGGCCATTGTCTCGGGCATTGCGCTGTGCATGCTCACTTATATCGTTTTTCTGGAATTCAAGAAATACCGTCTCACCCGCGCCCGGGCTGCGCAGACCCCCAATACCTATACCATGGAAGAGATCAAGGGGGCGGAGCTGAACGTCATCAAGATGACGTCAAAATACCTGCTGCTGTTCCTCGTCTTCGCCATCTCCCTCGAACTGCTGGACCTGGTGTTCCGGGGATACACCGCGGTGAAGAGCTGGGACATTCTCAAGTCCGTTATTTATGAGCGGGATTTCGTGAATATATTCATCGTGCAGTACGGGCTTGGCAATGCGCTGCCCCTCATCCTGTTCCTCATTCCCGGGCTGACCATACGGAGGGCCGTCGTTGGACTGCTCCTTGTTCTGATGGGGGTGTTCATGATGCGATGGAACGTGGTCATCGGCGGCCAGGCGTTCTCGCTCACCCTGTCGGGATACATGCATTATGCCCTGCCGATCATTCCCACGGACTACGAGACCTTCAAGGAGGGTATCGGCGGCGCCCTGCTCGTCATGGGTCTTCCCTTTGGGCTCTTCTGGCTGTTCATCAAAATGTTTCCGGTTCACGGGAGAACGGAAGAGGGAGGATAAGAGACAGGAGACAGGACTTCCTTTTACCTGCGGCCGTTCAGCCATGGCGGGACTTAATAGTCTGTTACAAATGAAATTCTCGCCGAAATGGCGAGAAAAAAACACCCAAACAGGAAAAACCTTAGACAGGATTAACAAGATTAACGGGATTTTTTAAAGAGCTATTTGTCGGGTTTTTATCCTGCGTGTGGCCTTTAGGCTATACATCCTGTCAAAAAAAATTGGTTCCGGCTTGTCGGGGTCAGGGACAAAGCGATACATCGGTGATTATCCACGAAGGCGACTAAGTTACAAGAAGGTTTTAAGACGAAAAACAGGGGCTCTTTTTTTACATCAAGAATCAAGGCGTTTTATCCAAGGAAGATATTAAGACATGTCGCGTTAACTTTTATTCGTTTCTTCGTGGCCCTTCGTGTCCTTCGTGGTGAAACGGTTTATTAACTTTTCTCTTGCATTTTTCCCCCTGATATGCTACAACATACTCAACACTCTAGGGACTTTCCTTTGCGAGTGGGCATTTTCTTTGCCCGCTTTTTTTATTTTTGGGGTCATGATGACAGACACCGTGTCGCGCGTGCAGCAGCTCCTGGAGCCGATCCTGGGTACCTACGGGCTTTCTCTCTGGGAGACGGAGTTCAAGAAAGAGGGACCCACATGGCGTCTCAGGATATTTATCGACAGAGAGCCAGGCGGCGTGACCCTCGATGACTGCGAGGCGGTGAGCAGGGACCTGAGTGCGATTCTGGACGTGGAGGACATCATCCTGCACGCCTATTCCCTCGAAGTGTCCTCCCCGGGACTCGACCGCAAGCTCACCCGGCCCGAGCACTTCACCCGGATGAAGGGCAGTATGGTAAAGATCAAGACATACCAGCCTATCGACGGGCAGAAGGTCTTTCGCGGGAGATTGCTCGGGACCGTGGAAGACAGGGCCACCATCGAGCTTGAAAGCGGTGGAACCATGGAGATCCCCATGACCGACATGGCGAAGGCATCTCTCGAGGTGGAGTTTTAGCTGCAGTTATTGGACGCAGATTAGCGCGGATGAACGCAAATTTTGAAATATTATTTCAAGCTTAATCCGGTTTTATCTGTGGAAATCCGTGTCCTAAAAAAGGTTTTTTAAAATTTCAGGAGGCTATAGGCGTATGGGTACGGAATTGATACAGGTCGTTGACCAGATCAGCAAAGAGAAGGGTATTGCGAAGGAAATGGTGATCGAGGCCATCGAATCGGCCCTCGTGACGGCTGCCAAGAAGAAGTACGGGGCCCAGAGGATCGCCGTGCAGATCGAGCCCAAGCTTGGCGATATCCTGATGTACGCCTACAAAAAGGTGGTGTCCGAGGTGGAGAACCCGGATGAGGAGATCACGCTTGAGGCGGCGCAGGAGCTTTACCCCGAGGCGGAAATGGACGGTGAGATACCTCTGCAGGTGGAGTTCCACGGCTTCGGAAGGATTGCGGCCCAGACCGCCCGCCAGGTCATCGTGCAGAAGGTGCGC
>DMKB01000065.1 GCA_003454665.1 Nitrospiraceae bacterium
GGTGAAGAACCCGACGCCTACACTCACCGTCACGTCGGTCCCTTCAGGCCGCAAGTGCTCGATTCTCTTCCACAGCCGCTCACCCACCCGCAGCCCGTCTTCCCCCGTCGTCTCGGGGAGGAGTACGGCAAACTCGTCTCCTCCGTACCGTGCCACGATGTCGGTCTCCCGGAAGCAACTTCTCAGCTCACCCGCCACTTCCTTTAATATCATATCGCCCACCAGATGACCCTGCCGGCTGTTTATTTCCCTGAAATTATCAATATTCACCATCAGGATGCTCAGGGGATACCGGTACCGTTTAGCTCCCTCCATTGCTTCCTTCACCCGCGTCAGAAAATATCGCCGATGAGCCAGTCTCGTCAGACGGTCCCGCGTCGCCTCCCTGAATAAACGGGCGTTCTGGATGGCCACAGCGGCGACCTCGGCAAAGCCCTCCAGGGGCCGCACGACACCGGTGACGGGAAAACCGCCCTTCGCCGCAGGACCGAGTGCCAGGAATCCCATGAGCTCATGGCGTCGCAGAAAGGGCAGAAGGAGATCGACACGAATCCCCTCCATGACGGCGAGGAACGCCCTGACCTCATTTGTCTGTGCCGTGGCTTTTGACCGGCTGAGGAACACGGCGTTCCCGGTGCTCTCCAGCCAAGGCGCACCGTGCGGAGGCAGGCGAAGATGTGCAGTGGCGTTCTCTTCTATGCCCCAACTGTGGCATACCCGATAGGTCCCGTCATCTTCGGGCAGAAACAGGAATCCCTTCTCTATGGCCATGGTATCTTTGAAAAGCTCCACGATATAGCGCTGCAGTTCTTCCCATTCGAGGATCGTGATGACCTCATGCGTGGCGTCGGAGAGGAGTGTTCGGAAATCGTCGCGGTGCCGCAGCACGAGCGCATCCATCCCCTTCCAAACTCTTTTCATGAGAGGGGTGCCGAACAGGAAAAGAGCGATAAGTCCGAAGGACGTGACCGTTGCCCCCATGGCGCCGATGCGGGGTTCAAGGAGTGCGAGGACGCCGCTATGCACACCAACGAAGAGAGCAAGGGCACAAAGGGTGAAGAGCGTGCGGAAAAAAAGGAGTTTTGCGTGGTACATGCTCGGAATCCTCCGGGAGGCAAGAATATCACAGGCCGCTGCAACACTTCAATTATAATATCCCTTTCTCCCTTGTCAAGGAGAAGGAGGCAGGACATGACAGAAATGAAGAGCGAAGGCGCGGGCAGTGCTGAACCGACAGCGAATGATGCACTACGAGGTAGCGCCAAAAGTTCTATGGAACCTGGGAGAAAAACATGAAACCAAAGAGATACACAGAGGAACACCGTTGGGGAATGGGCGACGGGGTGTGAAAGTCCAAATGGCAAAGCCCAAAGTTCAAATGAATGCCAAAAAAGCAATGTTCAAAAGGATATTGACCTTTGAAGTTATTGTCATTTGAAATTCATTTGATATTTGGATTTTGAACTTTGGAGTTAGTCATTACATCGGCGTCCCGAGTGTCTGCGGTAAAGATACTGACAATGCGCACTACGACTGGAGGAGGGTTTTTATCTGTTCCTCGAGGTACTCTTCGTTCCCGAACCCGATTATCCGCTTCCACACATTTCCCTTTTTATCGGCAATAACCAGGGTGGGGATCGTGCGCACCATATATTGCATGGCCACGTCGTCGGTGCCCTTGAGAATGGTGTAGGTAATCCCGTATTCGGACTGAAAAGACTTTACGTAATCCCACTTGCCTTCGTCCAGCGAAATGGCAAGCACGACCAGTCCTTTATCGGTGTAGTTCGTATGAAGGCGCTCGATGGCCGGAACAGAGGCGCGGCAGGGCGGGCACCAGGTGGCGAAGAAATCGATGAGCACCACTTTGCCCTTGAAATCAGAGAGACTCACGGTATTGCCGCTGAGATCCTGGAGCGTGAAATCAGGCGCCATTGACGTAGGCTGCTCTGCGTTTTCCGTGCAGCCGACAAGAAGAGGAATGACGATACACGATAGCCGAAGCATCTTTTTGAACATCTGCAGTTTCTCCTCGTTCGTTCAATAGCAGAGCAGGCCTGCTCCGCCTTCCGCGAAGATCAGCCGGCCCTTTCGAGCAAGTGCATCACTAAACGATACGTGACGGGATGATGAGTCTGTTACGAATGCAATTCTTGCCAAAATGACAAGAAAAAATTCTGAATCAGAAAAAGTCTTAGACAGGATTAACAAGATTAACAGGATTTTTATAAGCTATTTATGGAGTTTCGCTTAGAAGCGCCTACTTTTGGTATCCTGCCTGTGGCCTTTAGGCTATACATCCTGTCAAAAAAAGATTTGGCTCCGGCTTGTCCGGATTAGCATATGGTGCCGCTGCTATGTCAGGAGCGTATCGACCTTGCTCTTGAGCTGTGATTTGGGTACCGCGCCCACAACCTGGTCCACGGTCTCGCCGTTCTTGAAGAACATCAGGGTAGGAATCCCCATGATACGGTATTTGCCGGCCACATCGGGATTTTCATCGGTATTCAGCTTCACGACTTTGAGCTTGCCTTCGTACTCCTTGGCGAGTTCATCCACGATCGGCGCCACCATTCTGCAGGGGCCGCACCACACCGCCCAGAAATCCACCAACACAAGACCCGAGGCCTTGAGCACTTCCTGATCCCACGTTGCACTCGTTACCGCTTCAGCCATTCCATCCTCCCAAAACACCTTGTAGAGATTTTTTCACGGAGCGTTCTCGAAACTGCACATGAGCCATGCTCACGCTGCAGCCGTCATCGGTTACCCATGGTACGGTGCGCTTCGATCGTTTCCTGTTGCCGTTGGTTGTCCGCGCAGGACCGCGCCTCTTTGCAAGACAGCTACGATGAATCAGGAGCCACCGTGGCAGGCACGGACATCCGTATAGCGCCCTCGGGGCAAAAACGGATACAGGAGCCGCAGTCAATACAGTCCATGGTTATGACGGCGCGACCGTCCTCAAGCTGTATCGCCTCGGTAGGACATACATCCTGACACGTCCCGCATCCCGTGCACCTATCAGAAATCCAATATTCCATATAACAACCGTTTGATATTATAGACGAGGAGGATAGTGTTGTCAACATCTTTTACTTGTGGCATAATCCTATCCATGAATCACGTTATCATTCCTTACGGGGCAGAGGGACAGGAGTATAAAGCACGTTTTTTTGAAGAGCTCATCGCGTCCCGGCCGGGCCCGCCTTTTTTGTATAACGATATCATGATCCTGGTTCCCTCCTCCCGATTGAAAAGAACGTACGGAAGGTTGTTCCTGGAGATCGTCGAGCGTACGCAGGGAGCGCCGGTCCTCGTCCCCCCGCAGATCTCCACACTCCATCAGTTCTTCCATACCCTTTCGGCAATCCATGGCGGACCGACGCTTATCGATGAGTACAGCAGGCTCGTGCTGCTCGAGGGCATCGTGAAGGAACAGATGTCGAAGACAGCCGGTTTCGACAGGAAGGCATCAGTCCTCGCTCCTTCCCTCTCCGCTGCCGTAGCGAACATTATCGAGGAGCTCTCTGCCGCGGGCGTCACGCCTGACCGGTTTTCCTCCGTCGTGGCGGAAAGTGAGTTCTCCGACAAACCCCCGGTGAGAATGCTCACCGAGGTCTATCGGCAGTACGAACTGACGCTGACCGAAAAAAGACGCATCGATCCCGCGGGGATACCGGCATTTCTTGAAGAGCGGTTCGACCCTGCCTGGCTCTCCGCCTACTCGACCATTATCATCGACGGCATCCATGATACTGACCCATGCCAGACCAGGGTCCTCCGTATGATAGCCGCGGCAACGAAGGGCGCGTTCCTGATCACCGCGCCGTCAATGGAGAGCATCACGCAGGCCGGGGACTATCATCCCTTGAAGCTCACGAAAGAGTTTCTTGCGGACCTCGGCGTATCGGTGGTCGATGAACCTGCGTCCCAACATCCTGACGATCATTTTCTGGCCGGACTGCTGTTCTCGGACCAGCCTTTTGCGGGAGCGGCGAAAGAAGGTCCCTCCCCTTCATCGTTCAATAAGGATATTCGCCTCTTCTCTGCAGTCAATACCCGCGAAGAGGTCTCCCTCATCGCCGGTAAAGTGAAACAGTCGCTCAGAAGCGGCATTATGCCAGATTCCATCCTCGTCGCCTTTCCATCCATCGATGAGTACGGCCCCTTGGCGGAAGAAATCTTCAGGGACTACGGCATTCCGTACAACCGCGCCCTCGGCAGACAGCTGAGCACCTCGCCTGTCACGACTGCCCTCATTTCCCTGCTCCACGCCTGCCAGGAAGATTATTCCGCCCCATCCCTTATCAGAATATGCACTTCGCCGTTCCTGAAATTCAGTGATAATCCGGCAGTCGCTCCGGCCTTGGACCGGCTCATGCGAAGGGAGCGCATTATGGGCGGCAGAGACCGGCTCCTTTCCGCCCTGCGCTCCCGCTCCGCATATGAACAGGAGAAAGACCTTCTCCAAGAGCCGCTCAACGATCTCTTCTCCGCACTCAAGCCCTTTACTTCCCCTGGCCAGGCCTCCCTTGCTCTCTGGATGGAGCGCCTTACCAATCTCATCGCCTGGTCCGGGATCAGCAGCCGTGTGTCCCTCATCAAGGGCCCCCTGAACATCAACCTCCAGGCTTTCCGGAAACTCTCCGAGACCCTTGCGTCCCTTTCTGCGGCAGGCAGGCTTGTTCCGGAGTATGCATACACGTTTCACGAATGGTTTTTTCTGCTCAAGAAGACCTGCATGCACACCCGCTTCCAGGTCCCCCCTGAAGACGAGGGCGGCGTGCAGGTCCTTGGTCTCGGCGAGAGCATGGGACGCGCCTGGAGCGAAATTTATCTCGGCGGCCTCAAAGACGGCGCGTTCCCCCAGCGCCTGCCGCAGAACATCTTCCTTCCCGAGGCCACCCTCGAGACCCTGGGCGTCCATACTTTGGAAAAAGCACGCATGAACGCCGCCCACCATTTCTACCGGGTCCTGCTCTCGGCTCCGAAGGTCACGCTCACCTGGCCTGAGAATGAAGGTGACCGGCCCGTGGTGCCATCACCGTTCCTGGCGGAACTCGCGCCGCTCAGACTGGCGGGCCTGATCAACGGGGGAATCGAGAAAACCACGGGCATCCAGTTCAGCCTCAGGATCGAAGAGAGTTTGAGCATCCCGGAACTCGCGAAGGCAATCAGCGTCGCGGGAAATCCTGAAGGATTGCAGAGTGACTTGCTGGACGCGGACGTCGAGGGTATGTCCGGGATCAGATCAGCCCTCGCGTACCAGCCAGCAGAAGGGGCCCCGTCCATCATCCCGCCTTCCCAGCGGGGATTCCGGGTCACCGAACTCGATGCGTACCTCGCCTGCCCCTATGATTATTTCGTTACTCATGTGCTGAACATCGCACCCCTCGAAGAGGCGACGGAGGACATTTCGCCCCTCGAGCGCGGCAGTAAGGTCCATGCGATCTTGCGTAATTTTTACGACACCTGGGACAGTCCCATAACGCAGGAGAACCGCAACGAGGCACGTGCCCTTCTCGAAAAGCTCGCCGACGCTGCCTTCGCTACCGAGGCCGACACCTTTCGCAACCGGCGGGAGAAGGAGCGGTTCCTCACCATCATGGCAGAGCGGTTTCTCGATGCAGAGGAGACGTTATGGAAACAGGGCATGCGGCCGGCGTTTCTTGAACAGACCATCGATGTCTTCAAGCTCCGCCTTGCCGACGGAACCGAGGCGGAACTGAGGGCAAAGATCGACAGGATAGACGTGGACGAGGACGGCAACTTCATCATTGTAGACTACAAGACCGGCGGGTATCCCCAGCCGAAGATGAACATCGAGCAGGACATCTTCCAGCTCCCTGTCTACGCGGTCATGGCTGGAGGGACCTATGGCACTACGCCCACACAGGGTAAGTCCCCTCAGTTGAAGAAACCGATCGGCCTCGCCTATTACGATCTGTCGGGCAAACACAAAGGTCCGGCCAGGGATGTCGTTCTCTATGATAAGGATTATGGTATCGACCAGCCCGCGGCAAAGCCCAAGGCAAGCCCCAAGAGCGCCGACGATTTCGACACGATCCTGAAACAGAGCATGGACAAGGCCCGCAAGGCCGTCGAAGGCATCCTGGCAGGCGATTTCACCGCAACGCCGCGGGACGCGAACAAATGCCGGTATTGTGCGAATGAGATCATGTGCGGGAAAAGGAACAAAGAATAATGTTGGCCGCGAATTTGCGCGAATGAACGCGAATAAATCATACCGCGAAAAAAATAATGGTGCTGCCTGCGAGACAGGAGCCTCAAAATTCATTTAAAAAACAGATTAAGGGACTGGGCAAAGGTTTTTAAAAGTTTATGTGAGTCTGAATAATAGTTGATAGAGAAGGTCAGCCTGACAAAAAACATGACAATTAACCCAAAAGACCAAGCTACGCAAAAAGCCACGGACCCGTCCAAGTCCGTGCACCTCTCGGCCTCCGCCGGATCGGGCAAGACCCGCGCGCTGAAGGACCGGTACCTGGCCCTCCTGGCCGAACTCGAAGGGAACCGTCTCCACCTGGACCAGGCCGTGGCGATCACCTTCACGGACAAGGCCGCTGCGGAGATCAAGGAACGGGTGATGCAGGACCTGCCCGAGGACATGCTCAAGAAGATCATCCGGGGAAGGCAGGACCTCCGCATCTCCACCATACACTCCTTCTGCATGAACCTCCTGAAACGCTATCCCCTCGATGCAGGGCTGCCGCCGGACTTCGGCGTCCTCGATGCGCGGGACCAGGCCTACAAGATTCAAAAATCCATCGAAGATGCCCTCGAAGAATCCGACGGCGATCCAGGGATCATGGGGCCCCTCAAGGATTACTCAGCCGATGAGCTCATCGAGACCATCGAGTTTTTGATATCCATCAGGAGCAGGCTCAAGCGCATGGAAATCGACGCCGGGGGATTGGAAGGCCTGGTCCGGTCCCTCCACCGGGGCATGGCGATGGAAGAGGTGGAAGCAGAGATGCAGGCGCTGATCGGGAGCGCTTCGTGGCAAAGAGAGCTTCAGCAGATGGAACAGATCCTCAAAGGACAGGGCGATCAGTATACCGCATGCCGGGGCAGAGAGCACCTCCTGCTCTCACAGGAGGAGGACCCTTTCGTTGCACACAAGCTTGCTGCGTCTCTTGCTCCGGTCTATTTCACGAACGAAGGCACGCCCCGCAAGAATCCCCTTATCACGAAAAAAGCCTTTCTCGGCAACAAGCGGGATGACTACGAGAAAGCCTATGTCCGCGTCCAGGAGATGCTCGGACAGTTCCGCAGTCTATACGCTCGCCGCGCGGCAGGCCACGAGGCGATCAGCCTCCTTACCCTCTTTCATCGTGCTGAGGAGCGATACCAGGACGCGAAGCTCCGGGAAGGCCTGCTGGACTTTGACGACCTCGAGATCTACGCCTACCGCCTGCTCCAGTCACCGGAGTCTCCGGATATCCTGTACTGGCTCGACCGCAAGATTTTTCATTTTCTCATTGACGAGTTTCAGGACACCAGCGACATCCAGTGGGCCATCCTGGACACGTTGACCGACGAATTCTTCGCCGGCCAGGGCACGGACAAGCGCATGCCTCCCAGCCTCTTCGTGGTGGGCGACGAGAAACAGTCCATCTACCGCTTTCGCGAGGCAAACTACCGTTTGATCGAGAACGTACGGAACAAGATGGAACAGAACCTCCCCGCCGGATCTTTCGAGACCCTGACCCTTGACAGAAACTTCCGCTCCACACCGGAGATCATCGGCACCACGAACCTGGTCTTCAGCGCACTCTGGGGAAAAGCGTACACGCCTTCTGCAGCGGAGCGCAGCGGGCAGCAAGGCAGTGTCCGGCTCATCGAAATTCTTGCGGCGTCTTCAGAGAACATACCTTCAGCGCCGGCCGAAGCAGACGTCCTGGCCCGAGAGATCAGGAACATCGTGTCGGGATCGACGCTCATCTATGAGAAAAAAGGCGACACATGGCAGCAGCGACCGGCCGGGTACGGTGACTGCGCCGTGCTCATCCAGTCACGGACGAGACTCAAGGAATACGAGGCAGCGCTGCAGAAACAAGGCATCCCCTACCGCGTGGTCGGCGGCATCGGCTTCTACGAAGAAGACGAGATCCAGGCCGTATTGAACGTCCTCTTCTTCCTCTGGAACCGCGACGACCGCCTCGCCCTCGCAGCGACGCTCAAGTCACCGCTCTTCGGCCTGACCGATGGGGACATCTCCGGCCTGATACCGGACAGCAAAGACCTCCTTGGTTCCCTGCGGAAGCACCATCCTCATATCCATGCGCTCCTCGACGACTGGAAGCGGTATGCGAACACCGAGCCCCTTTCCGGTGTCATCCATCGCATCATCGCCGATACCGGCGCCTTCATCCGTTTCGGCAGGCGCAATCCTCAGGCCATCTTCAATCTGGACAAGTTGCTCGACACGGCCCGCGAGTTCGACGGCAGGGGCTACACGACACTCCAGGACTTCGTCCAGTGGGTGAAGAACATCCGCGCGGCTGAGCAGCGTGAGGCAACGGCGGACATGAACCTTCCGGGGTTCCAGGGGGCGGTGAGCATCATGACCGTGCACAAGGCCAAGGGCCTGGAGTTCCCAATCCTGTTCCTTCCCGGCATGGACCAGCAGCCCAAATCCCTTTCCAGCGGCCCCCTCGCGATCGTTGAGGGTGAGGGCAACGCCATGCGCATGGCTGCCAGGGACGGAGAGAGCCCTGCCTATCAAGAACTGTGGTCACGGGAGCAGGAAGAACTCGTGCGCGAACATCAGCGCCTCCTGTACGTAGCCATGACGCGGGCCAGGGACCATCTGGTCATGATCGGTACGCTCGCGGCGGGGAAGAAGCCCTTCAGGCAGAACGCCTGGCTCAGCTATCTGCACCAGGCGATCCCCGTGCACCGGCCTGCTGAGAATACGCCCTCGTGCCTCATCACCTCTGCCTGGCCGGACTGGACAACACAGATCCTCGATCTCGAGCATCGGGGTCCCGGAGCGCGGCCGCAGGAAGGCCGTGAACAAACAACCGTACCCGTGGACAGCACAGCGGTTCTCGAGAATATCGCCCCGCTTCGCGCACAGGGGCAG
>DMKB01000179.1:0-1615 GCA_003454665.1 Nitrospiraceae bacterium
TCTTGTACCGGCACCGGAAGGTCGGCGATACCCAGTGCTGCTTTTCGTCGGGAAGAATGTGATTCACGACATCGAGAAGCTCCTCCACCTCGATCGCGAAGCCGTACTCCTCCCGGATCTCGCGCACCAGGGCCTGCTCCAGCGTCTCGCCGAACTCCACGCCGCCGCCCGGGAATTCCCATCGGCCTGATTCGTTGCGCGCTTCCTTCCCTCTCTTGGCGAGGAACACCTTCCCTTCACCGTTGAAAATAACGGCTCCGGCTCCCACGCCGATGTAGTCAATGCCTTTTTTCATGGAGGATTAACGTAACAGAAAGAGCGGGAAAAGTCAAAAGGCAGGATACCCGGCCTTCTCAACCAGTGCTGGACACCCATGTGCCTGTTGCACAGAGGGGGAAAATCAAGAGCAGTACTACTTGTTCTGTTTTATCACTTCTTTGAACGCCTCGGCCATTACGCGATAACCGGCATTTGTCGGGTGCACGTTCAGGCCCGCATCGTGCCGCTCGATGAGCAACAGCCCCTTGCGCCCTGTGAAACCGCCGTACACATCAGCCACCTCTGCGTCGAAGTACGCTGCCGTCTGTTCGACAATGTCATTCAGCGCGGCCACGGGTTCAGCCGATATCGGAATCTCCGGGATCGAATAGAGGTTACTTATATATATTGCTGATTCCGGCAGCCCTTCACGCAACTGCTCGAGGATTTGATACAGGTTGCTCTGGAACTGGAGCAACACGCTGGCCGGATCAGAACCCTGCAAGATGCTCAGCAGATCGTTCCCGCCCACAGTAATTGTGATCACGTGCGGCCTGAATGCCTCGAGGGCCTGGGGCACCTGATGATCCAGGACATGCTTGCTCGTAGCGCCGGGAACGCCCGCGTTCGAGAGCAGTGTGTTGGGAACCGTATCGAACGTGCCAGTCTGGTACAAAAGATACACATACCCATGGGTTGCCGGCACTGCGCCATACCCAGCTGTCAGGCTGTCACCGAGAGCCATGTATCGGGTATGCTGATCCGTCTGCCAGGGAAGCTCCGCCTGGACACCTGCGGGCACAAGGATCACGGCAAACAAAAATACGGCGACTAAATGTTTCAGCATGTCATACCTCCAGTCATGAGACTTTCATTTGAATCTTTCGAGAGAGGGGGATAAGGTGGATATAGATAAATAATGGACGAATACGCCCTCTTTGTCAAGGGTTGCCTCTACACCGGCTCTTGACAGGATGGTGAAACACTGCTACTGTGCGGGAGAAGCAGAATTCAGCTGATCGTAAGGAAAACCGCTTGTCTCATGAACAAACGCAAGAAAAACGAAGAGCCCTCGGGACGTTTTCGTAACAAGCCCTTCGATTCGCTGAAAGGGTTGAAACACAAATCCGCGCCGGCGAAACAGACTCCAGACACCGCCTCTTCCCCCTCAGCCGATGAGGTCGACGATGAAGAACTGTTCCTTCAGGCAGTCGGGGGAACAAAAACAACGGGCCCATCATCGGTTCGCCCGAACAAGGGAGCAACAGCACCGCCACCCGCAGGCGCCGATGACAAACGGCTCTTCCTGGAGGCCATGCGATCCGTGGGGACGCAGGTGGAGCCCCTCCAGCAGTCA
>DMKB01000179.1:1643-3091 GCA_003454665.1 Nitrospiraceae bacterium
GCGACATCCCGCAGTCCCGCGAAGGGCGGGACGGCCGCGGGGTCAAGGATGAGCGTTCTGGGCATGAGGATGAAAGTAGGAAGCAGCAATCCTCACCAACCCGCATGCGACAGCTTAAGAGAGGAACGATCCGGATCAACGGCGAACTCGACCTACACGGTTATTTCAAAGATGAGGCCCTTGTGCATTTAGAACAGTTCATTGCCGACGCATACCACCGCGGACTGCAGGCCGTTCTGGTCATTACCGGGAAGGGGGTTAATTCTCCCGAGGGGCCGGTGCTGCCCGGAGCGGTTGCTGCCTGGCTGCGGCGGGAAGGAAAAGGCCGGGTTGCCGAATTCGCGCCTGCACCGCGCGATCTCGGCGGAGCTGGGGCTTTCGTCGTTTTCCTGCGGTGAAAGAATCTATCATCTTCATGATCTAAGAAATAGTGAGAGAAATAAATCATGCTTCCAGTCTTAGAAGCCCTTTTTCCCATATTCAGCCTCATCGTTATCGGCTTTCTTTTTCGCCGGGCGAACTTTCCCGGAGATTCATTCTGGCCCTTTGCCGACCGGCTGACCTATTTCGCCCTCTTTCCCGCGTTGCTCCTCACAACGCTCGCCACGGCCGACATCGCGGGACTGCCCATGATGCGGATGGCCGGGGCGATCATCGCGGCAACCCTCGTCATCGCCCTTATTCTGATACTCTTGCGAAGACGTCTCGGGGCCAACGTTCCAGCATTTACTTCGATGTTCCAGGGCAGCATCCGGCCGAACACCTATGTGGGCCTGGCTGCGGGCGGCGCCCTCTTCGGCGAGGAAGGGCTGGCGCTGATCGCTGTGGCCATTGCCGTTCTCGTTCCGCTCGTCAACTTGCTGAGTGTCGGCATACTCACCTATTACCTTTCTGAGAAGCGGCAGGGCGCGTTCCGGCTTCTGGTGAAGGTCCTTAAAAACCCGCTGATCATCGCCTGCGGCATCGGCATCGGCCTGAATCTCACCGGCATCGGCCTGCCATACGGCACGAACAATCTTCTCGATATTTTCTCCCGCGCCGCCCTGCCCTTAGGGCTCCTGTCCGTCGGCGCGGGCCTCAGCCTGGCCCGGGACAACGCGGCCTGGGTCCGACTTGGTGTTCCGAGCGCTCTCAAGCTCGTCCTGTTCCCGGTCCTGACCGCCATCGCGTGCACGCTCCTCGGCGTCACGGGCCTTCCGTTGATCTGCGCTGTCCTGTTCACGTCACTTCCCAGTTCCGTATCGTCGTATATCCTCGCGAGCCAGCTCGGCGGCGATACGCGGCTGATGTCCGGCATCATCACCGTCGAGACGGCCCTGTCGGCCCTGACCATTCCGGTGTTTCTGGCCTTCCTGGTTTCGTGACGTATGAACCGGGTCCTTGAAGACGTCAAGTACGCAAAGAAAAGCTTGGGATTATGTTTTAAGGGTCTTCTGGGTTTGGTGTGG